>JBEEMX010000354.1:0-4193 GCA_041192465.1 Pseudomonadota bacterium
GATCTGCATCGGCTCCAGCAGCGTCTGGCCGATGGTGAAGCGGGGATTCAGCGACGCATACGGGTTCTGGAACACGATCTGGATGCGCCGGCGCAGCGCTTGCCGCTCCGGCCCCTGCAGGGCGAACAGGTCACGGCCCTCGAACAGCACCTGGCCGGCCGTCGCCTGATGCAGCCGCAGCAGCGTCAGCCCCATCGTCGTCTTGCCCGAGCCGGATTCGCCGACGACGCCCAGCGTGTGCCCGCGCCGCAGCGTGAAACCCACGTCCTGCACCGCCTTGAACGCGCGCGTGCGAAACAGCCCCTCGCGGATCGGGAAGGACTTGCACAGCCCGCGCGCTTCGAGCAGCACCGGCGCGTCGGGGTCGCGTGGTCGGACGGGCAGCGGGTCGTCCAGCCGTGGTCGGCTCGCCAGCAAGGCGCGGGTGTAGGTGTCCCGCGGTGCGGTGAAGAGGTCGGCGACCGGGCGGTGTTCGCGGATCTGGCCGTCGCGCAGCACCACCACCTGATCCGCAATCTCCCCGACGACACCCAGGTCATGGCTGATGAACAGCATGCTCATGCGCCGCTCGGCCTTGATGCGGGCGAGCAGTTCGAGGATCTGGCGCTGCACGGTCACGTCCAGCGCGGTGGTCGGCTCGTCGGCGATCAGGAGACGCGGTTCGCAGGCCAGCGCCATCGCGATCATCACCCGCTGCTGCTGCCCGCCGGACAGTTCGTGCGGATAGGCGGACAGGCGCCGTTTCGGCTCGGGCAGGCCGACTTCCGCCAGCAGCTCTTCCGCACGGGCCAGCGCGGCGCGGCGGCCCAGGCCGAGGTGCAGCCGCAGCGGCTCGGCGATCTGGGCGCCGACGGTGAAGACCGGGTTGAGCGAGCCCATCGGATCCTGGAACACGCAGGCGATGGCGCGGCCACGCAGTGCGCGCATCTCTGCGGGCGTGGCCTGCAGCAGATCGCGGCCGTCGAACAGGATGCGGCCGGTGCGCTCGGCGTTGTCGGGCAGCAGGTTCACGATCGACATCGCCGTGACGCTCTTGCCCGAGCCGGATTCGCCGACCAGGGCGACGGTCGTGTTCTCCGGGATGTCGAAGCTGATGCCGGTGTCGCCGCCGACCGCACGGCCCCAGCGCACCTGACCCTGTTCGCGGCCAAGGCGAAAACGCACGCGCAGATCGTCGATGCGCAGCAGCGGCGGGAGAGTCGAATTTGTCACCGCATCAGTCCTCCAGCCCGCGCAGCTTCGGGTCGAGCGCGTCGCGCAGTGCGTCCGTCATCAGCGAAAACGCCGTCACGAACAGCGCCATGAACAGCGTGGCCGTGGCGAGCTGCCACCAGTAGCCCAGGATCAGCTCGCTCTGCGCCTCGGCCAGCATCGTGCCCCAGCTCACCTGATCGACGCTCACGCCCAGGCCCAGGTAGGACAGGATCACCTCGTACTTGATGAAGCCGACGACGTGGATCGAGAGCTGCACCAGCACGATGTGGCTGACGTTGGGCAGGATGTGGCGGAACATGCGCTGCAGCGGACTGGCGCCGATCGCCTCGGCGGCGCGCACGTAGTCGCGCCCGGCGTGTTTCATGAACTCGGCGCGCACCAGGCGGTAGATGCCGGTCCAGCCCGTGAGGCCGAGGATGAGCACCACGCTGGTGACGCCGCGTCCGAACACCGCCGCGAAGGCGAGGATCAGCAGGATGCCGGGAATGGAGGTGAAGACGTTGTAGACCCACTCCAGCAGATCGCCCACGCGCCCGCCGAAGAAACCGCCGAAGGCACCTAGCGCCGTACCGATCACCGAGGCGACCACGGCGGCCAGCACGCCCACCAGGATCGAGATCTGCGAGCCCTTGATCGCCTTGTCGAGCACGCTGCGGCCTAGCCGGTCGCCGCCGAAGGGCAGGGTGAGCGACTGGGTGACGGTCTCGATGGACTGCTTTTTCGTCGCGGCGTCCCACTCGGCGTAGCGCGGAGCGAGCGGGTCCACCGAGGTCAGGTCGAGCAGCGGCTGCACGGGGTCGGACGCTGCGGATGCGGCCATGCCGGGCATCGCGGTGAACTCCGGCGCGGGGCCGAGCAGCGTGGGCGGCGCGTAGGAGACGCCGCGTTCGACCTGCCAGTTCCCCGCGACCAGCCCGCCCGCCGCGGCCAGCACCAGCAGCACGAACAGCGCGACCACCGCCATCGACACCAGCCCGACCCGGTCGCCTTGCAGCCGCTTCCAGGCCAGAGACCAGACGCCTTCGGAGCGTGTGGGGTACGCCATCATCATCACGGCCTTCATTTCAGCGTCACCCGGGGATCGACCGCCTTGTAGAGCAGGTCCGTGAGCAGATTGATGACCATGGTGATCACCGCCAGATAGACCGTCACCGCCTGGATGACCGGGTAGTCGCTGCGGTTGACCGCCATCCACACCTCGCGCCCCAGGCCAGGAATCGAGAAGAACACCTCGATCAGGAAGGAGCCGATGAAGATGCCGGGCAACTGCATCGAGACGTTGGTGAGGATCGGAATCAGCGCGTTGCGCAGGACGTGCTTGAGCAGGACCGCCGGTTCGCTCAGGCCCTTGGCGCGTGCGGTGCGGACGTAGTCGTGGCCGATCTCGTCGAGGAAGAAGCTGCGGTACAGGCGCATCTGCGGCGAAATCCCGACCATCACCGCCAGCAGCACCGGCAGCGGCGCGTAGGTGGTGAGGTTGGTCCAGACGCTGCGGGTCCAGCCCTGCACCGGAAACCAGCCGAGCTGGAACGCGAACAGCCACTGCCCGACGATGACGTAGACGAGGAAGCTGATCGACAGTGCCACCGTCGTCACGACCATGATCGCCCGGTCGGTCAGCGAGCCGCGCACCGCCGCCACCGCCAGCGCGAAGGGAATCGCCAGCACGGCATCCAGCACCAGGATCGGCGTCATCACCGTCAGCGTCGCCGGCAGCCGCGAGGCGAACAGGCTGGACACCGATTCGTTGGTCGCCCAGCTCTTGCCCCAGTCGAAGCGCAGGATCTGCTGCACGAAGATCCAGAGCTGCTCCCAGACCGGCTTGTTCAGGCCGAGCTGCTCGCGGATCTGGTCCACCTGCGCAGTGGAGGCGTTCAGGCCGGCGAGGATCTCGGCCGGATCCCCCCCGAAGGACTTGAACAGGAAGAACACCAGCAGCACGACGCCGACGAGCGTCGGCACCATCTGCCAGAGGCGGCGGATCAGGTAGGCACCCATCAGAGTCGGTCTCCATCGACAAACACGGCCAGCTCGCCCGGCTGCAGGGCGACCCAGTCCTCGTTGCAGGTGAGGGGTTCGGTGACGACGATGGCGACGCGGTCCTGCGGCGTCGTCAGGTCGGCGAAGTCCACGGTCAGGTCGGCGTCCTGCAACTGCGCGCACGGGAACGGGTGGCGGCGCAGCACGTAGTGCAGCCTGGTCGAGCAGTGCGCCCAGAGCGCCTCGCCCTGGCTGAGCAGGAAATTGAAGGTGCCGTGGCGGGCAATCTGCGGGGTCAGCTCGGCCAGCGTCTGCGTCAGGTCCGGGATGCTGGGCATGCGGGCGTGGTTCTTGGCCAGCTCCTGCAGCAGCCAGCAGAAGGCGCGCTCGCTGTCGGTGTCGCCCACCGGGTGGAAGTTGGCGTGCAGCTTGGGATGAAAGTTCACCAGATTGCCGTTGTGCGCGAAGACCCAGTAGCGGCCCCAGAGTTCGCGCATGAAGGGGTGCGTGTTCTCCAGTGCGACGCGGCCCTGCGTGGCCTGGCGGATGTGGGTGACGATGTGGCGGCTGCGGATCGGGTAGCGGCGGAGCATCTCGGCCACCGGCGATTCGGCTGCACTCTGGTGGTCCACGAACAGGCGCACGCCCGGACCTTCAAAAAACGCGATGCCGAAACCATCCTTGTGCTGCACGGCGCGGTGGGCGAAACCGGTGAAGCTGAAGACCAGATCGGTCGGGGTGTTGGCGTTGAGGCCGAGCAACTGACACATGGGGCGAGACACTACCATGCGGCCCGCGTGTTTTTGCGGCCTGCGTGCGGCCTGCGCGCGCTCAGGTGGTCGGCATGTGCGCGGGCGCGGCGCGGGCGAGCAGCAAGGCGGTGAAGTCCAGGCGCGGCATGGGGCGGCCGTAGAGCCAGCCCTGCGCCAGCTCGCAGCCCTGCTCGCGCAGGAAGCACGCCTGTTCCTCGGTTTCCACCCCTTCGGCCACCAGCCCGA
>JBEEMX010000355.1:0-4182 GCA_041192465.1 Pseudomonadota bacterium
CGACGTGACCGGCGACGACATCCTCGTGCTGCGCAACGCCGGGCCGAAGGGCGCGGGGATGCCGGAGTGGGGGATGCTGCCGATCCCGACCAAGCTGCTCAAGGCGGGCGTGACCGACATGCTGCGGCTGTCGGATGCGCGCATGAGCGGCACGAGTTATGGCGGCTGCCTGCTGCACTGCGCACCCGAAGCGGCCGTTGGCGGGCCGCTGGCGCTGGTGCAGACCGGCGACACGGTCACCGTCGATGTGCCGGCGCGCACGATCCATCTCAACATCAGCGACGACGAACTCGCCGCCCGCCGCGCCGCGTGGACACCGCCGCCGCCGCGGTACGAGCGCGGCTACGGCTGGCTATTCGGCCGCCACGTTCTGCAAGCCGACCAGGGCTGCGACTTCGATTTTCTCGAAACGAGCTTCGGCGCTGCAGTGCCCGAACCCGACATCTTCTGACGCTGACGCTCAACCGGACAGACGACCATGAACCCCGATACCCGCGCCAAGCTGCTGACCGTCAGCACCGCCACGCTCTGCACCGCCCTGTTCAAGCGCGGCCTGCGCAACCAGTTCATCCAGGACGTGCGCCCGCTCAACCCCGGCTTGCCGAACATGGTCGGCCCGGCGTACACGATGCGCTACATCCCGGCGCGGGAAGACCTGAACCCGATCGGCGTCTTCCTCGACCCGAAGCATCCGCAGCGTGTCGGCGTCGAGGAATGCCCGGAAGGCGCGGTGATGGTGATCGACAGCCGCAAGGACGCCCGCGCCGCATCGGCGGGCGGCATCCTGGTCGCTCGGCTGATGCAGCGCGGCGTGGCGGGCATCGTCACCGACGGCGGTTTCCGCGACTCGCCCGACATCGCCAAATACACGATGCCGGCCTACCACACCCGCCCCAGCGCGCCGACCAACCTGACGCTGCACCAGGCGCTGGACCTGAACGTGCCGATCGGCTGCGGCGACGTGGCGGTGTGGCCGGGCGACATCGTGGTCGGGGATGCGGAGGGCGTGATCGTCATCCCCGCGCATCTGGCCGACGGGGTCGCGGCCGAGGCGGTCGAGATGACGGTGTTCGAGGACTTCGTGCAGGAAGAGGTGATGAAGGGCCGCCCGATCATCGGTCTGTACCCGCCGACGCTGGAGCAGAGTCGGATCGACTTCGCGGCGTGGCGCTTGGCCCGCGGGCGTTGAGCTGGCACGAACTGCTCCAGTGCTTTCGTTTCCGGTCTGACTTCACAAATTGCCAAGGAACGCGCATATTCAAGGTTCTTTCTTATTTCAGATGAGGATCCGGTGCGCCACGCCATGTCAGGTCGTTGCGCCCCACAGATCTGGCAGGGAGACCCATGTCACGCACCGCACTGCCCGACGCCACGGCACCTCGCCGCCCGCGCGAGGCCATCGACGCGCTGGACCGGCTGGCCGAATGGGCCGGTGCCGCGCTGGGGCCTGAGGTCGGCATCAGCTTCCAGCCTCCCGCCGCCGTGCCCGCTGACCAGCGTCTGGTCAATCTGCACGCCCTCGCGCTGACCCCGTACCCCACCTCGCGCGATTTGCGCGCCCCCCAGGTCCGCTTCGATCTGCGGGTGCTGGTGACGGCCTGGGCCCCGGATCCGCTGGCCGCGCACCAGGATCTCTGCGACCTGGCCTTCGCCGCGACCGATGCGCCGACATTCCAGCTCGACCTCGACGCGCTGACCGACCTGCCCTGGGCGGCGCTGGGCGTCGGGCCACGTCCAGCCCTGCTGCTGCGCGTGCCGCTGCAGCGGCAGTTGACGCTGGCACCGGCGCCGCGCGTGCGCGAACCGCTGGTGGTCAGCGCCACTTCCGTGATGCCGCGGTGAACAAGCAGGAGAACGAACATGGCAACCTCTTATCTGGCCCCTGGTGTCTACGTCGAGGAAGTTGCCTCGGGCGGACGGCCGATCGAGGCCGTGGGGACCAGCACGGCCGGTTTCGTCGGCGTCGCACCTGACAGCACCGCGCACCCCAACGAGGTGATGGCGATCAACAACTGGTCGGAATTCCTGCGCCAGTTCGTCAAGCCGGAGACCACGCAGTACAACGCGCTGGCGCAGGCGGTCTACGGCTTCTTCATCAATGGCGGCAGCCGCTGCTACGTCGTCAACGTGGGGGCGCAGGGCGCGATCGTGGGCGATGCGCGCGGCCGGCGCGGACTGGATTTGCTGGAGAGTGTCGATGACGTGGCGATCGTGGCCATTCCGGGCTACACCGACCCGGCCTCGCACGATGCGGTGCTCTCGCACTGCGAGAAGCTGCGCGACCGCTTCGCCGTGCTCGACACCCCACCCCTGCGCGATGGCAGCTCGGTTGCGCAACTGACCGAGGTGGCGCAGGTCGCTGCGGGCGGTGGCGGCAAGCCGGCAGACGACGCCGCTCCGGCGGACGCCATCGGGCGGGCGCGGGCCTCCAACTACGGCGCGCAGTATTGCCCCCATCTGCTGGTGCGCAGCGCCCTCGACGCCACGCAGACCGTCGAGACGGGGCCGAGCGGCTATGTGGCCGGCATCTACGCCCGCACCGACGCGCTGCGCGGGGTGTTCAAGGCGCCGGCCAACGAGCAGGTCCGCGGCGCGGTGGGGGTCACCTACCGCATCACGCACCAGGAGCAGGAGGTGCTGAACCCGGTCGGTGTCAACTGCATCCGCTTCTTCCACAGCGAGGGCATCCGGGTGTGGGGCGCGCGCACGCTGTCCGCCGATGCGCAGTGGAAGTACGTGCCCGTCCGTCGGCTGTTCAACATGATCGAGGAGTCGATCGCCCTGCACACGCGCTGGGTCGTCTTCGAGCCGAACGACCAGACGCTGTGGAACCTGATCAAGCGCGAATGCACCGCCTTCCTCACCCGCCTGTGGCGCGCCGGCGCACTCACGGGCCGCACCCCGGCCGAGGCATTCTTCGTCAAGTGCGACGCCGAGACCAATCCGCCCGACGAGATCGACGCCGGCCGGGTGGTGATCCTGATCGGTGTGGCGCCCGTCAAGCCGGCGGAGTTCGTGATCTTCCGCATCGGCCAGGGTGTGGAAGGCGCGCAGGTCCAGACGGACGCCAAGGCATAAGGAGAGCAGACCATGGCAGACAACGCGCAAGCCCCCGGAGGAGTGGAGGGCGGTGGCCTCGCCACCGGGCGGGACGATCCGCTGCGGGCGTTCCACTTCGTGGTCGAGGTGCAGGGCGTCGCCCAGGGCCGCTTCATCGAGTGCAGCAGCCTGGGCGTGCGGGTCAACGTGATCCGCCAGCGCGAGGGCGGCAACAAGGCCATCACGCACTTGATTCCCGGCTCGGTGGACTATGCGCCCGTGACGCTGCGCTACGGGCTGACCCGGTCGCGCGAGCTGTGGGACTGGATGCAGAAGATCGTGCAGGGCACCGTGGAGCGGCGCAACGTGTCGATCGTCATGCTGCAGCCCGACGGCAGCACCGAGGCGATGCGCTGGAACCTGTTCGACTGCTGGCCCTCGGAGTGGGTCTCGGCCGCACTCGACGCCAGTGGCAACACGCTGGCCATCGAGAGCATGACGCTGGTGTTCGAATCGCTCGAACGTGCCTGACCGGGCCGCGGCCATGGAACTCCCGCGTCGCCTGCTGAACCGCCTGGGACGGCAACTGGAGCGGCTGGGACAGCGGCTGCGTCGGCGTGCCGCGCCCGTGCCGGCCCCCGATCCGGAGCCGCTGCCGCCCGAGGATGCCCACGCCGTCTGGCGGGCGCAGGTCGCCCACCTGTCCCCCGAGGCATGGAGTGTCGTGGCGGCACCGGTCTTGGCCGACGGCTGTGCGCCGATCCCTTTGGCGCCTGGCTCCAACCGCGTGTCTGCCTGGCCGTCTCGTGCCCCGTTGCCGTTGCCTGCCTTGCCGACCTGGCAGACCGTGCCCTCCGCCGTGCCGTCCGTGCCATCCAGGGAGCGTCCTGCTCCCCAGGCACGGATCGACGTGGCGCAACAGCCATCGCCCGCGCTCCCCCTGCATCCGACGACCAGGGAGGAGGGCGTGCGCTGGCCTGCACCACTGCCCCTGCCGCCAGTCTCCGAGCCGGCTGCCGCACGGCCGGTCATGGACGATCCGGTCGTGCCCACGCCTGCTGCTCCCGACTGGCGGCCTGCTGGGGCGGGCAGTGACGTCGGTCATGCCCTGCCGCTGCCTGTCATCGCCCATGCCAAGGCGGT
>JBEEMX010000356.1:0-4179 GCA_041192465.1 Pseudomonadota bacterium
GCATAGGCAAAATAGCCCGGACTAGCCCCTTCAATCCCGAGACCATTGGTTCCAGGGATTTCATTTTGAAATATTCATACCGAAGGCACACGCCGCGGTACCCCTTGTTCATGACTGTCACTGATCCGACCCCCGTTTCGCCTGCATTGCCCCTGCCCGCAGACACCGATCCTGGCTCACCCGATGCGCCTGTCGTCCACCACCGTGCGATCCGCAGTTTCGTGGTCCGCGCCGGCCGCATGGGCACGGGCCAGATGCGCGCGCTGGAGGAACTCGGGCCGCGTTACGTGCTGCCGTACACCGACCAGCGACTCGATCCGCAAGCCGCCTGGGGTCGCGTGGCGCCGCTGGTGCTGGAGATTGGTTTTGGCATGGGTGGAGCGACCGCGGAAATTGCAGCGCGTCGGCCGGAAGTGGATTTCCTCGGGGTCGAGGTCCACACGCCCGGCGTCGGTGCACTGCTCAAGCTGATCGACGAGCAGGGTCTGGAGAACCTGCGCATCGTGCAGCACGACGCTGTCGAGGTGCTGGACCAGATGATCACGCCCGCCTCGCTCGCCGGCGTCCACATTTTCTTCCCGGACCCATGGCACAAGAAAAAGCACAACAAGCGCCGCCTGATCCAGCCCGAGTTCGTGGCCCGGCTGGTCACGCGGCTCGCACCGGGCGGCTACCTGCACTGTGCGACCGACTGGCAGCCGTATGCCGTGCAGATGCTGGAAGTGCTGTCAGCCGAACCGGCGCTGGAGAACACCGCCGACGGCTACGCCCCCCGCCCCGACTACCGCCCGCTCACCAAGTTCGAACACCGGGGGCTGAAGCTCGGGCACGGCGTCTGGGACTTGGTGTTCCAACGCCGCACCGCCGACCTCAGTCGTGCCAACTGACCATGCCGGTGTAGGACGTCAGCAGGATCACCAGCCCGAACGCGATGCGGTACCAGGCGAAGGGCACGAAGTTGTGCGTCGCCACGTACTTCAGCAGCCAGCGCACGCACAGCCACGCCGACAGGAACGAGAACACCAGTCCGACCAGGAACACCGGGGCGTCGGCCATCGACAGGTGGGCGCGCTCTTTGTAGAGGCTGTAGGCACCTGCGCCGATCAGCGTGGGAATGCCCAGGAAAAAACTGAAGTCCGTGGCGGTCTGGCGCGACAGGCCCATCAACATGCCGCCGATGATGGTCGAGCCGGAGCGGCTGGTGCCCGGAATCATCGCGAAGCACTGCACCAGGCCCACTTTCAGGGCATCGAGCGGGGTCATGTCGTCCACCGAAGACACCCGAACGGAACTCGCAGGGCGCCGTTCCGCCCACAGGATGATCAGACCACCGACAATGAAGGCCGAGGCGACGATCACGGGCGTGAACAGATGCGCCTTGACCGTCTTGCCGAATGCCAGGCCGAGCACGACCGCCGGCAGGAAGCCGATCAGCACGTTGAGCACGAAACGCTGTGCGTCACGGCTGCTGCCGAGGTGCGTCACCGTGTTCGACAGGCGCTGCCAGTACACCAGAATCACCGCAAAGATCGCACCCGTCTGGATGGCAATCTCGAAGACTTTGCCACTTTCGGTGTCGAATCCACCCAGCAACGAACCCGCGAGGATCAGGTGGCCGGTACTGGAAATCGGCAGGAACTCTGTCAGCCCCTCGACCACGCCCATCACCGCAGCCTTCAACAACATCACGACATCCACGTTCACATTCCTTCAGTTCGGCTAGGACAAGTCCAGACAAGAAAACGCCCCGATTGACGGGGCCTGATACTGGTGTTCAATACTGCAAAAGAAGATAGCACAGGCGCAGAGGCGTTCCGTTCCGGAAGTCTTGCGTTGGTGCCGGCACGACGACATGGTCACACTCACTTTGAAAAAGAAATCCGCCCCTTCCCCTGACCAGGGGAAGCCCGCCGGGCGCGGCCCGCTGCGCGGCCAGGGTTCACGCCCTCGCCCGACCCTCGCCGAAGCCCAGGCACAGCGCATCGAGCAGCAGCAGGCATGGGACCGGGAGAACGCCCAGCAGCAACAGCAGCGCGATGAACGCCGCCCGCCCGCCCCGCGCCGGGACGGTGGCGGGCCGCTGAGCGTCAACAACCAGCGGTTTGCCCAGAATCTGGCCGACCGAGGTGGACCGCCGCCGCGAGACGCTCCGCCGCCACGGCCGCAGCAGGGACGGGAGCGCGACGCCCCCCCGCCGCGCGACGACCGCCGACCCCCGGCTCCACGCCGGGATGGTGGCGGGCCGCTGAGCGTCAACAACCAGCGATTCGCCCAGAATCTGGCCGACCGTGGCGGGCCGCGCCGCGAGGCCCCAGTCCCACAGCAGTGGCAACAACCGCCCGAAGCCCCCCACCCAGCACCGACCCGGCCACTGAAGAGCGTCGTCAACCCGCAGGTCGCCCGCCAGATGGGATCCGACCGCCCAGGGATGCCGCCTGCCGCACCCACGAACCGCCCGCCCGGCCTGCCCTCCGCGGAAGGAGACCGTCTTTCCAAGCGCATGACCGCACTCGGACTGTCCTCGCGCAGAGAAGCCGACGAGTGGATCGAAGCGGGGTGGGTGCGCGTCAACGGCCGTCTGGCTGTGCTGGGACAGCGGGTACGCCCGGAAGACAAGATCGTGGTCGATCCCGCCGCGCACCGCGAGCAGGCCCAGCGCGTCACCATCCTGCTGAACAAGCCGATGGGCTATGTCAGTGGCCAGGCCGAAGACGGCTACGAGCCGGCCTCCGTGCTGCTGCGTCCCGAGAACCAGTGGACCGAAGATCAATCCGGCTTGCGCTGGCATCCGGGCCACATGCGCAGTCTGGCCCCTGCCGGTCGGCTGGACATTGATTCGGTCGGCCTGCTGGTGCTGACCCAGGATGGACGGGTGGCACGCCAACTGATCGGCGAAGACTCGAACATCGAAAAAGAATACCTCGTGCGGGTCGAGTACCACCACGGCCCGCGCCTGCCCGACTCGGATCTCGCGCTGCTCAACCACGGACTCACGCTCGATGACCATGTGCTACGTCCATGCAAGGTCAGCTGGCAGAACGAGGACCAGTTGCGTTTTGTGCTGCGCGAAGGCCGCAAGCGCCAGATCCGGCGCATGTGCGAAGCCGTTGGCCTCAAGGTGGTCGGGCTGAAACGCGTGCGCATCGGCAGCGTCTCATTGGGTCACCTACCCCCGGGTCAATGGCGATATCTGCGACGTGATGAATTTTTCGCGTGAATCGTTCACTGATTCTCAGATACAAATCTTGGATAAACGGGTAAGAACCGTACCACTTTCCGGCATCTCACCACCACCCCTTCGCTGACACTGTTCCGATGGATGTCAAGTCGATCACACGGTCGTTAACATCTATCGAACTGCTGTCATCGTTAGCACAACGGTAATAAAAAGTACCCCTTTTTATCAGTTTTGCTGCTTTTAGGAATAGAAGCTAAAGTACGATTGGGACGTGGGGAAGCCTCATGATCGAACAAACAGCCATAATTTCTTCTTCGCTAGACCACCGCACCCGGCTTCTTGAAGGCATGGCTCGCTGCGTGGCAACCAAAGGGTATGCCGACACCACGATTGCCGACATTGCGACGGCAGCGCGTGTATCCAAGCGTACGTTCTATGAACATTTCAGAACCAAGCAAGAATGCCTGATCGCACTGTATGAAAACGCCAGCCAGCGCGGCCTGAACAGCCTCGCAAGAGCGATCGAACCTGATCAGCAATGGCCGGCTCGCGTCGACCATGCCGTGAAGGCCTATTTCAGTCATCTGGCGGCCAACCCGCTGCTGATGCGCACACTGTTCATCGATGTACTGGCGGTAGGCCATGAAGGTCTGCAGGCGCGGCGCAAGGTGCATCAGCAACTGGCGGAGCTGATTGCCAGCACCGCAGAGCAGCCGGACAGCGAACTCAATGTCTGGCAGGCCAACGCGATCATTGGTTCACTGACCGAAATCGTGCTGCAGGCCATCGAGCAGGATCGGGTCGAACATCTGCCGGAGTGCGCCGACGAGGCCGCTCAGGTCATTCGTGCGGCGATGCAATCCCAGCTGGCACACCCGGTCATTGCACCGGCACCCAGCGACCACCCGCGCTGAGTCAAAAACGGGACCAATTCCGGTCCCGTTGCATTTCCAGAGCCGGCAAGCGCTTTCCCCACACATGCGCTTGCCAGGAAATGCCCC
>JBEEMX010000357.1:0-4160 GCA_041192465.1 Pseudomonadota bacterium
GCCTTGAAGCCGCAGCGTTGCATCAGCGCCTGCACGCGGTCCTTCAGCGCCTCGTCGGCCAGCGGGTGGAACTTGTTGAACAGCGGCGCGATGACCGTCGGGTAGAGCACCTGCATCAGCAGCGTGAACCCCGCCAGCACCGCGAACGCCCACAGCCACCACAGCGCCCCCGCTGCCGCCATCAGCCACAGCACCAGCGCCAGCAGCGGCACGCCGACCGCGACGCCCACGACCGTGCCGACCAGCGCGTCCTTGAGCCACAGCGCCCAGGTCATGCGGTTGAAGCCGAACTGCTGCTCGATGCGGAAGGTGCGCCAGAGGTCGAAGGGCAGGTCGATCACGCTGCCGATCAGGCTCACGACCATCAGCAAGGCGACCTGATAACCGAGTTCACCCCAGCGCGGCAACGCCCAGTCGCGCACGACGACGTTCACCGCGTCCAGCCCGCCCAGCAGCGTCCAGCCCAGCAGCATCACGCCGCCCCACGCGGTGGTGAGCAGCTCGAAACGCTGGCGGGCGATGGTGTAGTCGGCGGCCTTCTGGTGGGCCTCCAGCGACACCACATCGGCAAACGCCGCGGGCACGGCCGCGCGGTGCTGCGCCACATGGCGGATCTGGCGGCTGATCAGCCACAGGCGGGTGCCGAGCATCGCCACGAGGGCGGCGGCAAAGGCGAACGTCACGGCAAGCGAATTCATGCGCCGATTCTCGCCGATGGCGCATGGGAAAATCGCTGCTTCTCATGGAGCACCCCCGATGACCGAGCCGATTGCCGTTGCCGCCGCCGCCCTTGCCCCCGTCCTTGCCCGCCACGACCAGAACCTGGTGTGGGTGGACATGGAGATGACCGGACTCGACCCGATGACCGACCGCATCATCGAGATCGCCGTCGTCGTCACCGACGCGCAGCTCACCGTGCGCATCGAAGGCCCGGTGATCGCCATCCACCAGTCCGACGCCGTGCTGAACGGCATGGACGCCTGGAACAAGGGCACGCACGGCAAGAGCGGCCTGATCGACCGGGTCAAGGCGTCCACCGTGACCGAGGACGAAGCGGCGCAGCAGGTGATCGCCTTCCTGAAGCAGTATGTCGGCGCCAAGCTCTCCCCGATGTGCGGCAACACCATCTGCCAGGACCGGCGCTTCATGGCGAACTACATGAAGAAGCTGGAGGCGTACTTCCACTACCGCAACGTCGATGTCTCCACGCTGAAGGAGCTGGCGCGGCGCTGGCAGCCGGGGCTGGTCGAGGGGTTCAAGAAGCACCAGAAGCACACGGCGCTGGCGGACATCCACGAGTCGATCGACGAGCTGCTGTACTACCGGGCGCACATCCTCAAGGTGTGAGGCGCGCCGGGTGATGGCGTGCGCGGCTGGCTACTTGCGTGCCAGATAGACGCCCGCCATCGCGATCGCCATCCCCACCATCGCCACCGGGCTGAGCGCCTCGCCGAACAGCGCCCACGCCACCACCGCCGTGCAGGGCGGCACCATGTAGAACAGGCTGGCGACGTTCACCGCGCTGCCCGAGCGGATCAGGAAGTTCAGCAGCCCGACCGCCCCCAGCGACAGCACCAGCACCAGCCACCCCAACGCGAAGACGAAGGCGCCGCTGGACCAGTCCATGGCGCGGTCCTCCGTCGCCCAGGCGAGCGTGCCGGTGACGAGCAGGCAGGGCAGGAACTGCGCCACCGCTCCGGTGCGGAAATCGAAGCGCGGGCAGAACCGCTTCTGGTAGAGCGTGCCGGCCGTGATGCCGAGCAGGGCGATCAGCGCCGCCGGCAGGCCGGGCAGGTGGACGAGCTGGCCCAGCGTGTGCAGATCCAGCCCCGCACCCGCCAGCCGCGACGACAGCACCAGCACCACACCGACCAGCCCGAGCGCCAGCCCCAGCCATTGCTTCGGCCGCACCGCCTCGCCCAGCACCCAGCCCGCCCCCACTGCGGTCAGCAGCGGTTGCAGCCCCACGACCAGGCTCGACACGCCCGCTGGCAGCCCCTGCGAGATGCCAGTGAACACACCGCCGAGGTAGACCGCATGCACCAGCAGCCCCGCCACCGCCAGATGGCCCCAGGCACGTACACCCTGCGGCCACGGCGCCCGCACCCACACCGCCGCCACCGCCATCAGTGCGACGACAAAGGCATAGCGTGTGGCCAGGAAACCCAGCGGCGGCGCATGCGGCAAACCGAGCTTGGCGCCGATGAAACCGGTGCTCCACAGCAGGACGAACAGCAGCGGGGCGTGGCGGATCCAGCCCGCAGGCGAGGGGGACAAGGTGGGTGTGGCTTGCATGTCAGCGCAGATAGAACTGCTGGCGCAGGGCACCCGTGGGGTTTTCCACACTGGCCATGCCCCCGGCGGTGGGCGATTGCACGGTGAGCATCTGGCCGCTGTTGCGGTGCTCGAAGCGCACCCGGTTGCCGCTGGTCTTGAGTGACCACATCTGGCTGGTGGCTGTGGCGCTGCACACGCTCCAGCTCACGCTGGGCTGCGTGGTGGACGCCTGGGTTGCGCACAGGGTGCCGTACTTCAGGCGGTAGTACGGTTGGTTGGCGATCATCTGCAGGCTCAGTATCCAGGGGGAGGTGGTGGCGCAGTTCTGCTGGTCGAGGCGGATGCCGGTGCCGCGCAGACAGAGGTTGCTGGCGGCGTTGACGAGCCGGGGTGCGAGCATGCCGAAGTTGACGCCGGACGTGGCGGGCACCAGGCTGCGCACCTGCAGCGCCCAGTAGCCCGGTGGCACGCTCCAGGTATTTTCCCCGGCCTGCCAGTTGCCGCCCACGTCGGTGACGTACACCCGATCGACCAGCGCCTGCCGGGCGCGGACCAGGGTGTTGTCCATGGCGGCGCTGGTCGCGACACTGTGGACCAGATGCCAAGTCTTGATGCCCCGCTGGCGGGCCTGCGTGGTCACGCTCTGGATGGCGGTGGCGCTGCTGGCATAGGCGGCTCCCGTCCCCTCGAACAGCACCACGGTCTCCCCCGACACCAGCCCGCCCAGCACGCAGGGGTCGGCCACACCGGTGTTGAACGCGAGGGATGCACCGGGCCGGTGGCGCTGGACGATGGCGCGCAGTTGCTTGTATTCGGCAGCGAAGGCGGCGCAGTTCCACTGGGTGGGCGCCACTTCGTCGAAAAAGATGCCGTCGAGGTTCGGCAAGGCGGTGAAGTAGGCCGCGACCTGTGCCTCGATGCGGGCCCAGGTCTGGCAAACACCGATCCGGTTGCAGGTGTGGTCGAAGTAGCCGGTGGGCACGTAGCCGAGCAGATGGACACCGCGCGCCCGGGTGCTGTCGGTGATCGTGCGCCACACCGGCTGGTCCGGCACCAGGGTCTGCGTCTGGCCGGCGCTGATGAACACGCCGCTGTCCGGGTTGACCACGGCGACACTGCCGGCGGGGAGCTGTTCGTAGAGCGCGGCGTCGGTGCCCCAATAGCTGATCACGCCGGGGGATGGGGCTGTGCCGACGGTTTGCGCCTGGGTCAGCCAGGGCAACACCAGCCCCAGGACGCCCAGAATGCACCGTGCGCGCATGGTTCAGCTTCGGTGGTGCCGCGCGACCTTGTCGAGCAGCTCGATCAGCATCGCCCGTTCGGCGCGGCTCAGGCAGCCGTCGAGATCGGCCTCCATCGGCGGGGTCAGCGCCCGGGCCTGCTCCGCCAGGGCGTGGCCGGCGTCGGTGAGCATCACATGTTGCGAGCGCCGATCCACTTCGCTGCGCACCCGCTGTAGCGTTCCGCGGACCTGCATCCGGTCGAGCAGGATGGTGAGGTTCGGCGCGGACAGGGCCAGCGATTGCGCGAGCTGCTTGGGCGTGAGCTGGGCATTGGCCAGCAGCAGCATCAGCAAGGAGTACTCGACCGGGCGCAAGTCGAGCGGCTGGCCGAGGTGCTGAATGAACGTGACATGGGTCGTTACCCGCGCGCAGGCCAGGTGGTGACCGACGACGTTGTCCAGCACGCCTTGCGCCGGACCCTGCTTCTTGGTACTGCTGCTCATCACCGCATGATGCCCGCCCGCGCGCGATGTGCCCATCACGCGGGGAGCCAGCCCAGCGCCAGTGTCGCGTCCGCCACACGCTGCCAGCGCCAGCGCGCCGCGGGCAGCAGCCAGGTGCGGCCGTGCTCGGTGACGGTGTGGAGCCAGTCGCGGCGGG
>JBEEMX010000358.1:0-4125 GCA_041192465.1 Pseudomonadota bacterium
GAAGCGGTGTTTTACTTCCCCGGCTGCGGCTCGGAGCGCCTGTTCAGTCAGGTGGGTCTGGCCACGCAGGCCATGCTCTGGCACGCGGGGGTGCAAACCGTGTTGCCACCGGGGTATCTGTGCTGTGGCTACCCGCAACGCGGCTCGGGCCAGCAGGACAAGGCCGACAAAATCATCACCGACAACCGCGTGCTGTTTCACCGTGTGGCCAACACGCTGAACTACCTGGACATCAAGACGGTGGTGGTGAGTTGCGGCACCTGCTACGACCAGTTGCAGGGCTACGAGTTTGACAAAATCTTCCCTGGCAGCCGCATCATCGACATCCACGAGTACCTGCTGGAAAAAGGCATCACGCTGCAAGGGCAGGGCGGTTTCCTCTACCACGACCCCTGTCACACGCCGATGAAGCTGCAAGACCCGATGAAGACGGTCAAGGCGCTGCTGGGCGACAACGTCATCGAGAGCAAGCGTTGCTGCGGCGAGTCCGGGACGCTGGGCGTTAGCCGGCCGGACATCTCGACCCAGATCCGCTTCCGCAAGGAGGAGGAGATCCTCAAGGGCGAAGCGGAACTGCGGGCTGCCGGCCACCAGGGCGACATGAAGATCCTGACCTCGTGCCCTAGTTGCCTGCAAGGGCTGTCGCGCTACGGCGAAGACCTCAAGAGCGGGTTGCTCGAAGCCGACTACATCGTGGTCGAGATGGCCCGCCAGATCCTCGGCGAGCAGTGGATGCCCGACTACGTGCAGCGCGCCAATGCGGGCGGTATCGAGCGGGTGCTGGTCTGATCGTTTTGCCGTTGTCACCAAGTGTCGATCGGTGTATCTCTTCATCAAAAAGAACGAGATTAACGGGTCTTAAACGTCATAATTTCACACAAATTAACGGATCATCTACCGTGCTGCAGTGCCGCAACGCCCTGAAGTAAGCGATGAAGAGAACCCGTTTCAATCAAGGATTCCACCGATGTCGCGCCAATCCACTCCCCAGCCAACCGCGCTGACCCTGCACCAGCAGTCCCGCGTGCTGGAAATCGGTTTCAGTGATGGTGCCGTGTTTCGTCTGCCCTACGAATTGCTGCGGGTGTACTCGCCGTCGGCCGAAGTGCGCGGACATGGGCCGGGGCAAGAGGTGCTTCAGACCGGCAAGCGGCTGGTGGAGATCACCGACATCGAGCCAGTGGGGCACTACGCGGTCCAGCCGTCGTTCAACGATGGCCACAACACCGGGCTCTACACCTGGGAGATGCTCTACGACCTCGGCACGAACCAGGACGCTTGCTGGCAGGACTATCTGGCGCGGGTGAGTGCGGCGGGTGTCGAGCGGGATGCGCCCATGCTGCAGGCTGCGGGCAGTGCCTGCGCCAGCCACTGAGCACTTGACCCTACATGAGCGACACCCATTTCGGTTTCAAGACTGTCGAGGAGGGCCAGAAGGCCACGATGGTCCGCGGCGTGTTCGACTCGGTCGCTTCGCTTTACGACGTGATGAACGACCTCATGTCGATGGGGCTGCACCGCGTCTGGAAGGCGTACACGATGGCGGTGTCCGGTGTCCGCGAAGGGCATCAGGTGCTCGACATCGCCGGGGGGACGGGCGACCTCAGCCGGGCCTTCGCGCGCAGGGTCGGGCCGACTGGCGGTGTCGTGCATACCGATATCAACGAAGCCATGCTGCACACCGGGCGTGATCGCCTGGTCGATGAGGGCGTGGTGTTGCCGACAGTGATCTGCGATGCAGAGAAGCTGCCGTTTCCCGCCGAGCGGTTCGACATCGTCAGCGTCGCCTTCGGTCTGCGCAACATGACGCACAAGGACCAGGCGCTGGCGGAGATGTGCCGGGTGCTCAAGCCGGGAGGCAAGCTGCTGGTGCTGGAGTTCTCGAAGGTCGCCGCACCACTGGGCAAAGCCTATGACTGGTATTCCTTCAATGTGTTGCCGCGCCTGGGTCAACTCGTGACCGGAGATGCCGATAGCTACCGTTATCTGGCTGAATCGATCCGCATGCACCCGCCCCAGGCCGAACTCAAGGCGATGATGAAGTCCGCCGGTTTTGGTCATGTGGATGTGCATAACTTGTCGGCAGGTGTTGTGGCCCTGCACGTCGGCCTGAAGTGTTAGAAGTGTTAGATATGATAGGCGCACGGGTTGATTGGCGCCTGTTTGTTTCAGTTGAGTTTTCGATATTAATATATTTTGCAATTCAAGTGGCTGCTGTCAAAATTGATGGCCTTGCTTGGGAGGCGTTTGATTAAAGAGTTGGTGTTCGCCTTCACTTGACCGTTATTACGTCACACAATCATGGTGAGATGGCCCCTGATCACGGGATCGACGACTGTCCAGGTCTCGATCACTCCGGTCTTGGGGTGAGAATTCATGCCGTAGACCCAAGCGGTTTGTGATGTGAGATGCGGATAACACGGTGTCTTGCCTGTTTGCCTAGGGGGCCAGAGGATGTTCAGAGTTTTTCAGCACCGTACGTCGGGAACGCACTTCGTTGAGTTGTTCGCTGACGGGGTGCTTTGTTTCATTGCAGCATTGCTGTCCGCAGCAACCCTGGCCCAGCCAGCACCTGGCGTCAGCCCCTTGCTGCAGGTCATCAGTCCGGCCATTCTGTTTTCGGCGTTCTCGTTCGCCTTGGTGATGGCTTTGCTGTACTAGTTCGTCGGGCTCTATCGCCACCGCAACCTAGGCTTGCTGCCGATGTTCATGCGCATCGGTTTTGCATTTGTGGTCGGTGGGTATATTACTTATTTGACCATTAAATACATTCGCTATGACGGGTATGCCAGTAGTCTGGTTGGGTATTCTCTGGTGTATCTGATGGGTGGCCTCGCCATTTATCGTGGCGCTGCCTGGGGCATTCGGCAGCTTGTTGGAACGCGCAGGGTGTTGATTGTCGGGACTGGGCCGGATGCCCATCAGGTTTGTACCGATCTGCGTGCTGGTGGTCATTGGGCGGGGTATGACGTGGTCGGTTTCTTTCCGACCGCAGAGCAGACCGATCGCGTGGCACTGCGTGGTGCGGCGCACATATTTGATACCCGCCTGCGGATGGTGGATCTGGTGCGCGAGCACAAGATCAGTGAAATCATTGTCGCCGTGCGCGAGCAGCGCGGCGGTGGCGTGCCGATGGACCAACTGCTCGAATGCCGCATCGGCGGTGTGCCAATCATGGACCTCGCCTATTTCTACGAACGCACCAAGGCGGAGGTGCCCGTTGACAGCCTGAAGGCGAGTTGGCTGGTCTACGGCGACGGCTTCGTTCAAGGGCGGGCGCGCGAATTCACCAAGCGTGTCTTCGACGTCGTGAGTTCATCGCTGCTGCTGCTGCTGGGCGCGCCGATCATGGTGCTGACCGCGCTGGCGATCCGCATGGACAGCGTCGGCCCGATCCTCTACCGACAGGAGCGTGTCGGCCTGGGTGGTCAGGGCTTCATGTGCATCAAGTTCCGCAGCATGCGCACCGATGCAGAGCAGGACGGCGTCGCCCGCTGGGCATCGAAGAACGACTCGCGCATCACCCGTGTGGGTGCGTTCATCCGCAAGACCCGGATCGATGAACTGCCGCAGCTCTTCAGTGTGCTGAAAGGCGAGATGAGCATGGTCGGCCCGCGCCCGGAGCGGCCGTCGTTTGTGGCACAACTGCGCGAACAGATTCCGTTTTACGACCTTCGCCACACCGTCAAGCCAGGGCTGACCGGATGGGCGCAGGTGCGTTACGCCTATGGTGCGTCCCTGGAAGACGCTCGAAAAAAGCACCAGTTTGATCTGTACTACGT
Source organism: Pseudomonadota bacterium (assembly GCA_041192465.1). Lineage (GTDB taxonomy): Bacteria > Pseudomonadota > Gammaproteobacteria > Burkholderiales > Burkholderiaceae_C > Sphaerotilus. The sequence goes on from JBEEMX010000358.1 coordinate 3,783, forward strand.
CAAGAACAATTCGCTGCTGCTGGATTTGCAGGTACTGATCGAAACCGTCAGTGTCGTGCTGTTCCGGGAAGGTGCGCATTGAACTTGAGTTATCTCTGCGCGTCATGCGGCTGGCTTGGTGCGGCGCAACAATTAATTTTGTAAGAAGTTACCGCTGTCCCGCGGTACCATCCGGGACTGCTGCGGCGCCGTGCGCTTGCAGACTATTGAGAGGAATTCGCATGAGGATCGAAATGAGCCGTTTCTCGCGGGCAGCGGCCCTGGCCTTGGCGTGCGTCACCGGTGTCGGTGCGCTGTCCGGGTGTAGCTTGCTGCGCAGCAGCGCGTATCCGCCTGCGCCCCG
>JBEEMX010000359.1:0-4116 GCA_041192465.1 Pseudomonadota bacterium
CTGCAAGCGGACGATCCGGTGATCCAGACGGTGCTCGAGCGACAGCGCGTCGAATTTGAAGGCTTGGTCACGCGCGACGAACATGCGTTGCTGCACACGATCGCTGTCAGCAACGCCCTTGACCTGCCGGCTCGGAGCAAATGGCTGACCGTGGTGCGCTTCTTCGAGGTTCGCGCTTTGCTGAACTATCGCAACGGCAGCGACTGGCTCGACATCAATCCGCTGCTGTGGCCGGTGATCGATGCCTATCCGCATCGGTCAGGCGACGACCGGGCAGGCCATGACGGACGTGCTGCCGCCGCTGGATGAGGCACTGGAGCAGGCTTGGCGCCTGCTGGAGCGGCGTCAGCGCCGGCTGCATGGTTTCGGACTGCTGGTGTACCTGGTCCGCACGCCGCAGTTGGCGCAGCGACTGCGGCAAAGGCTGAGCCAGCATCTGGCGCGGCAAGGACAACAGCTCACCTCGATCGCTGTCCTGCATCCGGAGCAGTTCGCCTCCGTGACGTTGTCCAACCTGTTCTCGGCCATGCGAGGGCCGGCGGTCAGTGCGTGCTGGCTGGAGGCCCATCGCGGGGCGGGGCAGGTGGCGTGGGACGTGTCGCGCCGAGAGTTGCTGATGCGCCTGAACGAACGCAGGGGCCTGCTGGAGACTGGGCTCGCTGGCCCGTTGATTCTCCTGCTGCCCGAGGATGGCGCTCAAGAGATGGCCCATGTGGCGCCTGATCTGTGGCACGTGCGCTTGCTGGTTGAGCCGCTGGCTGCGCATGTCGAAGAGGCCGCGGCCGCGCCTGTTGATCTGGCTGACATGGCGTCTTCGAGCTGTCGTCTGGTGCCGGTGTTTCGTGGGAGTGACGCTTTTGACCCCAAGGTCAACCGGGTACTGAAGGGCTGGCGGGAGCAGTGGGCGGCATGTTTTGACGCACTGCACTGGCAATCGCTGTCGGCTGACCATCCCCGGCTGGACGATATTGCCCTCTCGGATGGCTTGTTGGCCTCACAAATTTGTGTCCGGTACGGCCGACTGAGCCAGGCCCGCCATGTGGCGCAAGAGGTGCTGGCGGTGGCGCAGCGGCGCGTCGATCGGGCAGGGCCTGACAGGCAGCTTCGACAACTGCGCGATCTGGCGTCCGCGTGGGCACAGTGGGGTGACGCTTGCCGGTACGACGATGTGGAGCAGGCCCGGCAGGCCGACCATGAGGCGCTGCGCTGGCGACGTGAGGTGGTGGCCTTGGAACTGGAGTCCTCCGGCTGGGTTCTCCCAGTGTCCCGACTGGCGACTGACGAGCTGATGGCTGCGCTGCTGACCGTCGCGCAGGTGGAAATGCTCAGCGGTGGGCGTCTGGACACGGCCGAGGCGTGTCTACGGGAAGTGCTCGAATGGGTCAAGGCGCCCAAGGCCGAACAGGGACGCGATGAGGTTGTCTTGATGCGGCAGCGGTGGTCCGCGCTGTATGAGCTTGGCCGCTTGCTGTTGATGCAAGGTCGCATGGCCGCAGCGGTCAATGCCTATCAGGAGGCCGAGATACTTTCCGGGCAGATGATCCGCGCATTGCCGGATGCGCAAGTGTGCCGACATGACCGGTGGTGTGTGCGGATCGGGCTGGGTCAGGCTCATGCGCAGAACGACCGTCCGGCGTCGGCGTGGCAGGCGTTTGCCGAGGCACTGCCGGATGCGCGCTGGCTGCTGGCGGTGGCTGCCGATGCCGCCGAGCGGTCGAGCGCGGCGTCGGGGCTGGCGTTGACCCTGCGGGAGTTGGCGCGCCACGATGAGGCCTGTGCGCCCGAACTGTTGGCAGAAGCAGCGACAATCTACGCTTCGCTGGTGCAGCGCCATCCTGGTGTGCTGCACTACGCCGACCGCCTCGCGGAGGTTCAGTCCTTGCAGGCTGTGCTGGCAACCGATTCCGACTCCCGTTCCGACCCCAAGTGAAATACATCAGCACCCGAGGCGACCAGACCGAGCGCCGTTTCTGCGAGATCCTGCTGGAGGGCCTCGCGCCCGATGGCGGGCTGTATCTGCCGGTCAGCTACCCGAGGATCGATGCGGCCACGCTGTCTCACTGGCGCGGCATGTCCTACGCCGACCTCGCGTTCGAGATCCTGTCGCTCTACATCGACGACATCCCCGCCGACGACCTGCGCGCCCTGGCCCGCAAGACCTACACGGCGGAAGTCTTCGGCACCGAGGCGATCGTCCCGCTCAAGCCGCTGGAGCCGGGCCTGTGCCTGGAGTCGCTGTCCAACGGCCCGACGCTCGCCTTCAAGGACATGGCGATGCAGCTCCTCGGCAACCTGTTCGAGTACGAACTGGCGCGCCGCGGCGAGCAGCTCAACATCCTCGGCGCCACCTCCGGCGACACCGGCAGCGCGGCCGAATACGCCATGCGCGGCAAGGCCGGCGTGCGCGTGTTCATGCTCTCGCCGCATGGCCGCATGAGTCCGTTCCAGCAGGCGCAGATGTTCAGCCTGCAGGACGCCAACATCCACAACCTCGCCGTCGAAGGCGTGTTCGACGACTGCCAGGACATCGTCAAGGCCGTCTCGAACGACCTGGAGTTCAAGCGCGCCTACCGCATCGGCACCGTCAACTCGATCAACTGGGCGCGCCTGCTGGCCCAGGTCGTCTACTACTTCGCCGGCTACTTCCAGGCCACCAAGTCAAACGACGAGCAGGTCAGCTTCGCGGTTCCGTCCGGCAACTTCGGCAACGTCTGCGCCGGCCATGTGGCGCGCATGATGGGCCTGCCGGTCAAGCACCTTGTCGTCGCGACCAACGAGAACAACGTGCTAGAAGAGTTCTTCCGCACCGGCGCCTACCGCGTGCGCGGCAGCAGCGAGACGTGGGAAACGTCGAGCCCGTCGATGGACATCAGCAAGGCGTCCAACTTCGAGCGGTTCGTGTTCGACCTGCTCGGCCGTGATGGTGCGCGTACCAAGGCGCTGTTCGGCGAGGCGCTGAACCGCGAAGGCGTGTTCACCGTGTCCCCGGAAGAGTTCGCCCGCATCGCTGGTTACGGTTTCCAGTCCGGCCGCTCGACCCACGCCGACCGCCTCGCCACGATCCGCGCCACCTACGAAGACCAGGGCGTGCTGATCGACACCCACACCGCCGACGGCGTGAAGGTGGCCCGTGAACTGCGCGAGGACGGCGTGCCGATGATCGTGCTCGAAACCGCACTGCCCGCGAAGTTCGAGGCCACCATCGCCGAAGCCCTTGGGCCGGATGTCCACGCCCCGCGCCCGCCTGCGCTGGCCGATCTGGAGTCGCGTCCGAAGCGGTTCCAGGTCATGCCGGCCGACACGGCGGTGATCCAGCAGTACGTCCGCGACCACGTCCCGCTGTGAACGTCATCGGACTCTGCGGCGCCTCCGGCTCGGGCAAGACCACGCTCGGCGAGGGCTTGATCCGGGCACTCAAGGCGCAGGGGTGCCGCGTTTCGGTGATCAAGCACGCCCACAAGCGTTTCGACATCGACCGCCCCGGCAAGGACAGCTTTCGCCACCGCGAGGCCGGCGCGTTCGAGGTGCTGGTCGCCAACAACCACCGTCTGGCACTGGTGCGCGAGTTCGAGGTGGAGGCCGATCTGTCCGTCCACCAGCTCATCGCCGAACTCAGCGACCTGAGTGCGTTCGGCGCCGAGCACTGGGTGATCGTCGAAGGCTTCAAGCACGCCGATCTGCCCAAGGTCGAGGTCTGGCGGGCGGCCCACGGCGCGCCGGCGGCGTATCCGAACGATCCCTTCGTCGTCGCGGTGGCCCGCCCGCTGGCCGACACCGTGCCCCAACCCACTGGCCTGCCGCTGCTGGATCTGGACGATCCAGCGTCGGTGGCCGATTTCCTGCGAAGCGACCCGCAACGCTATGGCTACCGCGTCCCTGAATCCCGCTGACACCGCCGCTCCTGCTGCCACCGCGCCACGCCGCCCGGTGCTGCAAAGCCTCGACGACGCGCTGGCGAACCTGCTCGGGGCGGTGTCGGCCTCGTGCGCGGCGCAGGCGCAAACCGTCTCGACCTTCGACGCGCTCGGCCGCGTGCTGGCCGAGGACGTGTGCGCGCTGCTGGACGTGCCGCCGGCCGACAACACCTCGATGGACGGCTACGCGATGCGCGCCGCC
>JBEEMX010000360.1:0-4112 GCA_041192465.1 Pseudomonadota bacterium
CCATGCCGAACACCCCCGCGCTGATCGGCCAGGGCATCTCGGGCCTCTACGCCCGCCCCGCCGTCACCGCCGCCGAGCGCACGCAGGTCGAGGCGCTGCTGGCCCCGACGGGCGATGTGGTGTGGGTCGAGCGCGAGGTCGATCTGGACGCCGTGACCGCACTGTCCGGCTCCGGCCCGGCCTACGTGTTCTATTTCATCGAGGCGATGGTGGCCGCCGCCGAGCGCATGGGCCTCACGGCCGCGCAGGGCAAGCAGCTCGCGCTCGCCACCTTCAGCGGCGCCACCGAACTTGCCCGCCGCTCCGACGAAACACCCGCCACGCTGCGCGAGCGCGTCACGTCCAAGGGCGGCACGACCTACGCCGCGCTGACCGCGATGAACACCGCCGGGATGCAGGACAGCTTCATCGCCGCACTGCAGGCTGCCCAGACGCGGGCGCGTGAACTGGGTGACGAATTCGGGGGCTGAAGCGACCGGGCCGCCCATCCATGCACATCCTGCATGGATGCGGCGAGCGGGCATCGACCGGTCTGCCTACAGTGGCTCCACTCCCACCCCGGACCCCCAACATGCACGCACCGCTGTCCTACATCACCCCTTCGGCCCACAGCGCCTGGGGCACCTACCTGCTCCAGGTCGATCGCGTCCTGCCCTACCTCGGGCCGCTCGCCCGCTGGTCGGAGACGCTAAAGCACCCCAAGCGCGCGCTGATCGTCGATGTGCCGATCGAGATGGACGACGGCTCGGTGCGCCACTTCGAGGGCTACCGCGTGCAGCACAACCTCAGCCGCGGCCCCGGCAAGGGCGGCGTGCGTTATCACCCGGACGTGACGCTGGAGGAGGTGATGGCGCTGTCGGCGTGGATGACGGTCAAGAACGCGGCGGTCAACCTGCCGTATGGCGGCGCCAAGGGCGGCATCCGGGTCGATCCGCGCCAGCTTTCGCTCAAGGAGCTGGAGCGCCTGACGCGCCGCTACACCAGCGAGATCGGCTTCATCATCGGCCCGCAGCAGGACATCCCGGCGCCCGACGTGGGCACCAACCCGCAGATCATGGCCTGGATGATGGACACCTACTCGATGAACATTGGTGCCACCGCCAGCGGGGTCGTCACCGGCAAGCCCATCCACCTCGGCGGCTCGCTCGGCCGGGTCAAGGCGACCGGGCGTGGCGTGTTCGTCACCGGGCGCGAGGCGGCGCGGCGCATCGGGTTGAATCTGGACGGCGCGCGCATCGCGGTGCAGGGCTTCGGCAACGTCGGCTCGGCCGCGGCGGAACTCTTCACCAGCGCAGGCGCCAAGGTCGTCGCCGTGCAGGACCACACCGGCACCATCGCCAACGCGGGCGGCATGGACATGGCCGATCTGATGGCGGTCGTGCGGCGCGATGGCGGCGTGGGCGCGTTCACCGGGGCCGAGCGGATCGACGATGAAGCCTTCTGGGACACGGACTGCGACATCCTGATCCCTGCGGCACTTGAAGGCCAGATCACCGTCGCCCGCGCCAACCGCCTGAAAGCGAAGCTGGTGCTCGAAGGCGCGAACGGCCCGACGATGTTCGACGCCGACGACGTGCTGACCGACCGTGGCATCCTGGTCGTGCCGGACGTGATCTGCAACGCGGGCGGCGTGACGGTGTCCTATTTCGAGTGGGTGCAGGACTTCTCGTCGTTCTTCTGGACCGAGGACGAGATCAATCTCCGCCTCGACAAGATCATGGTCGAGGCCCTGCGCAAGATCTGGGACATGGCCGACCGCCACCGCATCACGCTGCGCACCGCCACCTTCGCGGTGGCCTGCGAGCGCATCCTGATGGCGAGGCAGGAGCGCGGGCTGTATCCCTGAGTCCTGAGCCGCGGGCCTCACTTTTTTCGTCACGCTCCATACCTGCGGTTACTGGATGGTCACAACTGAAAAATCCGTCCATCCGTGAAAATCTCCTCGCATCACTCGGCACATTCCCTGCCCTGTCCTGCTCCAGGAGACCCGCTCATGCACGCATATCGCCTCGCCACCGCTGCCGCCAGCCTGCTCGTCGCCAGTTCCGTCCACGCCGCAGTCGTGGATGGCATCGACGTTCGCCTCACCACGGCGGCTCCCGTGGTGCAAGGCGATGCCGATGTCGTCGTCCGCGTCACCATCACGAACACCAACACCGGACCCGTCACCCTGCACCCCTGGCAGTTGCCGGGCGCACGACAGGACGGGGCGCTGTTCGAGATCACACGGGACGGCGTGCCGGTGCCCTACACCGGGGCAATCGTCAAGCGGGCAGCGCCGACCGGGCGTGATGCGCTGCGGCTCAATCCCGGCGTCACCCTCACCTACGATGTCGAGCTGACCGCCGCCTACGAGCTGGAGCGGGACGGTCGGTACGACATCACCTACCGCAGCGGCGGCGTGACCGGTGCCTACACCACGCCGGCCCTGCGGTCGGACACGCTGTACGTCTGGCTCCAGGGCCGCACGCCACAACCCTCGGCATCGGCCATGGCCATGGCGCAGGCGGCGGCTGTCACTGCAGGCAGTGTCAGCTTCACCGGGAACTGTTCGGCCACCCGCAAGACGACACTGCAAAACAGCGTCACCGCGGCGAAGACCTACGCCACCAACGCCGTCACCTACCTCAACAACGCCCCATCGACGGCCCACAAACGCTACATCAAGTGGTTCGGGACAGCCACGACCGCAAATTGGGGTGTCGTCAAAGCGAATTTCACTGCAACGCAGACGGCCCTGAACACCAAGCCCCTGGTGCTGGACTGTTCCTGCACCGACGCCGGGGTCTACGCTTACGTCTACCCGTCCCAGCCCTACAAGGTCTACCTCTGCGGTGCGTTCTGGGGGGCCCCGATGACGGGCACGGACTCGAAGGCTGGCACACTGATCCACGAAATCACGCACTTCACCGCAGTGGCCGGAACCAGCGACTATGCCTACGGTCAGTCTGCTGCCGCCTCGCTGGCGATCAGCAGCCCGGCCAAGGCCATCAAGAATGCCGACAGCCATGAATACTTCGCCGAAAACACGCCCGTCCTGCCATGACGATCGTGGTGACGCCCGTGCCCCTGCACGGTGGCTGGCTGTCGGCTTGATGGCGGCAACCTTGTTCACCTCGCCGCCATCGGCCGCATCGGGTGATCCGCTCGCTGCCTTGCACTGCACGCTGGCGGTCGAGATGGCCGGGGACCGCACGCCGCACCTGCAGGCCACCTTGCACAACACGGGCACGCGCGTGGTGCGGCTGCTGCGCTGGGGTACGCCGTTCGAAGGCGTGTGGCGGGCGCCCTTGGTGCAGATCGAGCGCGATGGCCAGCCGCTCGACTACCAGGGTCCGATGGTCAAGCGCCGCGCCCCACAGCCAAGCGACCACCTGACACTCCGGCCGGGCCAATCGCTCCAGGCATCGCTGCCGCTGTCGCCGGCCTGGGCGGTGGAGCAGCCCGGGCGCTACCGAATCTCGGCCCACTGGATGTGGCAAGGCCAGGTGCGCGGTGGACCGCGCACCGCCACCACGCTGCCACCGACCGATGCCCACTGCGCACCGGTGGAGTTCACGCGTCCTTGAACAAGCGCGGATCGAAGCTGAACGGCCGGTCCTCGGTGACGTGCAGGTGCGTGATCGCGGGATGCAAGGGATTCAGCAGCAAGTTGCGCTCGCTCTGGATCACGGCCGACGGCACGCTCAGTGCTGCGCTGCGGCGGCTGGCGAGCCAGTCGCTGCCGAGTGCGGCAAGCTCGTCCGGCGCGGGCACGGCGGCCCAGTGCGCGGGCAGCACCGCCACGTCAAGCTGCTCGACCAGCAGATCGTCCGGCAGCTCCAGCGTCAACAGCCGCAGATCCCCCGGCGCGTCGAGCGGATCGACATGGACCAGCACCTCCAGCGCCGCGAGGGCCGCCGAACTCGCCGCGTAGACGATCGGCCGACCACGGCGGTGCCAGCGACCACCGGCATAGAGTCCGCCGATGCCGTCCAGCGCCGTGGCGACAAACGGCTGGCGGCAGATGCGCCAGACTTTCAACTGAAGATGCCGTGGTTCAGGCGCACCAGCACGTCCTCGATCTGGTGCGCGCCGATGTCGGTGTCGAGCAGGTCGAAAGGCACCTCGCC
>JBEEMX010000361.1:0-4105 GCA_041192465.1 Pseudomonadota bacterium
GAGGTCCATGGAGAACAGATCACCATCGCGGTGGATGCCCGCCGCGGCAAGGCTGGTGACCCGGTGTCGCTGGGCATTCGCCCCGAGCATCTGCTGGCAGGGGACACCGGCGTCGGCTCGCCGCTGCACGCCAAGGTGCGCCAGATGGAGCGGCTGGGCGATTCGTCGATGCTCTATCTCGACATCGCACCCGATGCACCGATGGTGACGCTGCGCCTCGAAGGCTACGCGGGTCACTCGGCGGGTGACCGCATCACGCTGCGGATCCGCCCGGAACACGGCTACCTCTTCGACGCGGCCGGATTGGCCTTCGCGCGCACCGTGCAACTGCCCGCCTGAACCCCCGACACGCCCGCCGACCATGACCGCACGCCCCGACCGCGACTGGTGGAAACAGTCCGTCGTCTACCAGATCTACCCGCGCAGCTTCTGCGACAGCAATGGCGACGGGGTGGGCGATCTGCCCGGCATCACGTCGAAGCTGGACCACCTGCAGGCGCTCGGCGTCGATGTGGTCTGGCTGTCGCCGGTCTACGCCTCGCCGCAGGACGACAACGGCTACGACATCAGCGACTACCGCGCCATCGCGCCCGAGTTCGGGACGATGGCCGAGTTCGACGAGATGCTGGCGCAGATGCACGCGCGGGGCATCCGGCTGATGATGGACCTCGTGGTCAACCACAGCTCCGACGAGCACGCCTGGTTCCAGGAAGCCCGCAAGAGCCGCGACAACCCGTACCACGGCTACTACGTGTGGCGTGAACCCAGAGCCGATGGCGCGCCACCCACCAACTGGGAAGCGGCCTTCAACGGCTCGGTCTGGGAATGGAACGAGGCGACAGGCGAGTACTACCTCCACATGTTCAGCCGCAAGCAGCCGGACCTGAACTGGGAGAACCCGGTGCTGCGGGCCGAGGTGTACGCGGCGATGCGCTTCTGGCTCGACAAGGGCGTGGACGGCTTTCGCATGGACGTGATCAACATGGTCTCGAAGCCGTGGAATGCCGATGGCAGCCTGCCGGATGCGCCGATCGTGCGCGACGGCTTCCTGCAGCCCGGATTCGCGCTGACCTGCAACGGCCCGCGCCTGCTGGAGTTCCTGCGCGAGATGCGTGAGGAGGTGCTGGACCACTACGACACGATCACGGTCGGCGAGGCGCCGCTGGCCACCATCACGCAGGGCCGCGAGCTGACGCACCCCGAGACCGGTGCGCTGAACATGCTGTTCCAGTTCGAGCACATGGACCTCGACAGCGTCGGCGGCCACATGAACGGCAAGTGGGCGCTGAAACCGCTGGACCTGCGCGACCTGAAGGCGACGATGACGCGCTGGCAGGACGCGCTGTACGGGCAGGGCTGGAACAGCCTCTACCTGAACAACCACGACCAGCCGCGCCCGGTGTCGCGCTTCGGCGATGACGGTGCGTACCGGGTCGAGTCGGCCAAGATGCTGGGCACCTTCCTGCACGGGATGCAAGGCACACCCTACGTCTACCAGGGCGAAGAACTCGGCATGACCAACGTCGCCTTCGCGTCGATCGAGGACTACCAGGACATCGAGATCCGCAACATGTACCGCGTCGCCACCGAGGAACGCGGCATGGAACCGACCGACGTGATGGCGTCGATCCACGCCAAGGGCCGCGACAACGCCCGCACGCCGATGCAGTGGGACGACTCGGCCAATGCCGGCTTCACCACCAGCACCCCGTGGCTGAAGCTGAACCCGAACTACCCGCAGATCAACGCCGTGCAGGCCGTGGCCGACCCGGACTCGGTGTTCCACCACTACCAGCGGCTGATCGCCCTGCGCCGCCAGCATCTGGTGCTGGTGCAGGGGCGCCATGACCTGCTGCTGCCCGACCACGCGCAGATCTACGCCTATACCCGCACGCTGGAGGCTTGTGACGGTGGCGAATGCTGGCTGGTCGTCTGCAACTTCAGCGGCGAGACACCGGTGTTCGACCTGCCCGCCGACGTGCCCGCGGGCGGCTGCGACTGGATGCTCGGCAACTACCCACCGTGTGAGGGCGACGCGCTGCACGGCTCGCCGCTGCGGCCGTGGGAGGCGCGGATGTTGCGTCTGCACGCCTGAGTACTGCGACACCCCGACACTGTTGTCCCAAGAACCACACCACTGACAAGGAGGCCGCCGTGGCCACCGACACGATTTCCGGCCCGCGGGTGACCGGACGCCCCATTCCCGCCTGGGTCACGCACGATGCACAGCTCGGTCGCGCCTGGCAGGCCCTGCACCAGGCGCTGGCCCGCGAAGACCACTGGCCCGCGTTCGACGAGCGGGTGCGCACGCACCTGCAGACCCTGCGCAACGAGCTGCAACCGCTCTACGGCAACCGTCCCGATTTCGACGCCTTTCTTGTGCGCCTGCTGCACACCGCGTTTGACGCCTGGCACGACCGCAGCCACGACCTGAAGGCGCTCGACGCCCAGCGCGAGCACGACCCCGACTGGTTCCAGTCGCAGCGCATGCTCGGCGGCGTCTGCTACGTCGATCTGTTCGCGGGCAATTTCAGCGGCATCGAGGCGCAGATCCCGTACTTCCAGGAACTCGGCCTGACCTACCTGCACCTGATGCCGCCCTACCTGTGCCCCGAGCCGCACAGCGACGGTGGCTACGCGGTCAGCAGCTACCGGGCCACCAAACCGTCGCTGGGCACCATCGACGAGCTGCGCCACCTGTCGGAAAAGCTGCGCGAGGCGGGCATCTCGCTGGTGCTGGACTTCGTGTTCAACCACACCTCGGACGAACACGACTGGGCGGTTGGCGCGCGGGCGAACGATCCCGCTTACCAGGACTACTTCTACCTCTTCCCGGACCGCACCCAGCCCGACGCCTACGAGCGCACCGTGCGCGAGATCTTCCCGGACGAGCACCCGGGCGCCTTCTCGCAACTGCCCGACGGCCGCTGGGTCTGGACCACGTTCCACAGCTACCAGTGGGATTTGAACTACAGCAACCCCGAGGTCTTCCGCGCGATGGCCGGCGAGATGCTGTTCATCGCGAACCTGGGCGTCGAGTTCCTGCGCATGGACGCGGTGGCCTTCATCTGGAAGCGGCTGGGCACGTCCTGCGAGAACCTCCCCGAGGCGCACCATCTGCTGCGTGCCTACAACGCGCTGGCCCGCATCGCGGCGCCGGCGCTGCTGTTCAAGAGCGAAGCCATCGTCCACCCGGATGACGTGGTGGCCTACATCGCGCCCAGCGAGTGCCAGATCTCGTACAACCCGCTGCAGATGGCGCTCTTGTGGAACACGCTGGCCACGCGTCAGGTGGACCTGCTGCAAAAAGCCCTGGCCGAGCGGCACCACATCGCCCCCGGCACCGCCTGGGTCAACTACGTGCGCAGCCACGACGACATCGGCTGGACCTTCGCCGACGAGGACGCTGCGCAGCTCGGCATCAACGGCTTCCACCACCGCCAGTTCCTCAACCGCTTCTACGTCAACCGTTTCCCCGGCAGCTTCGCGCGCGGCGTGCCCTTCCAGGACAACCCGGCCACGGGCGACTGCCGCATTTCCGGCACCGCCGCCTCGCTGTGCGGGCTGGAGCAGGGCGACGCCCATGCGGTGGCGCGCATGCTGCTGCTGTACGGGGTGGCGCTGTCCTCGGGCGGCATTCCGCTGATCTACCTCGGTGACGAGGTGGGTACGCTCGACGACCACGGTTACGTCAATGACCCGGGCAAGGTCAGCGACAGCCGCTGGGTCCACCGCCCGGTGCGGGACGCCCGCCGCTACGCCCATCGCCGCGATCCGAGCACCGACGCGGGACGCATCCACGCTGGCCTGCGCCACCTGGTCTCCCTGCGCCGCCATCTGCCGGCGCTGGCGGGTGGTCACCTGGTGCCGTTCTTCACCAAGAACCCCTCCGTGCTCGGTTATCTGCGCGACGGCGCGCACAGCGGGCAGGGCGGTGTGCTGGTGCTGGGCAACTTCAGCGAGTTCCCCCAGACGATCGCCGCCGAGGTGATGTCGGCGATGCCGGCCAAGCTGGTGGACCTGATCGGCCAGTCGGCCTTCGATGCACGGTCGGTCGTCACGCTGGCGCCGTACCAGATGGTGTGGCTGGTGCCGCGCGGCATGT
>JBEEMX010000362.1:0-4094 GCA_041192465.1 Pseudomonadota bacterium
AAACGGGTTAGCGCCTGAAGCGTCTAACCCGTTGATTTCAGTACAGAATTCTGGTGGCCAAGGGCGGAATCGAACCACCGACACGCGGATTTTCAATCCTCCTTTCTCGGTATTTGTCGGCGTTGATGCGTGTTGATAGAATCCATGAAAATCAACAGGTTACGTGAGATTCAGGCAGTCTGAAGCCGGGTTCGTGTTGATGCGTATTCATCAAAACTGCCCTCAACTGCCTACATGGCGCCTACATGGCGCCTACATGGGCGCTACATGAGGGCGCCACGAGTACCCAGACATGGCCCGCCCACGCAAGACCGACACCCCTGACCTGACCGCCGCGCACGAGCTGACGGTAGGCACCATCGAACGCCTGACCTGCCCGCCAGACAAGGCCCAAGCCTTCCTTCGAGACGCGAGGGTTCCCGGCCTGCGTGTGCGCGTCACCCCGACCGGGTTCAAGGCGTATGTCTTCGAGGCGCGATTGCACGGACAGACCATCCGTCGCACCATCGGCGACGTGCGCGCCTGGACCATCGAAGCCGCCCGCGCCGAAGCCCGCAAGCTGGCCGTCATGCTCGATACCGGCACTGACCCGCGAGAGCTAGACCGCCAACAGGCCGCAGCACGGGCCGCGCAAGCCACGGAACAGGCCGCGCAGGCGCTGACGGTGGGCGAGGTGTGGGGCAGGTACATCGAAGACCGCCGACCGCACTGGAGCGACCGCCACCACGCCGACCACCTGAAGATGGTGGAGCCGGGAGGACGTGCGCGAACCAACCGCCCAGGCGTCAAGACCATCCCCGGCCCGCTGGCGCCCCTGCTGTCGCTGCGCCTGGTTGACCTGACGCCCGCTGTTGTCGAGGCATGGGCCGCCCGCGAAGCGAAGGACCGGCCCGCCCGTGTCCGGCTGGCGCTGCGACTGCTGAAGGCGTTCGTTCGCTGGGCGGATGGCGAGGCAGACCTGAAGGGCAAGGCGGACCCCGGCGCCGCCGGCACCAAGCGGGCGCGAGAGGTGGCCGGCAAGGCGAAGCCGAAGAACGACGTGCTGCAGCGCGAGCAGTTGCCCGCGTGGTTCCGGTACGTCCGGCAGATTCAGAACCCCGTCATCGCCGCGTACCTGCAATGCCTGCTGCTGACCGGCGCACGCCGCGAAGAGCTGGCCGTGCTGCGCTGGGAGGACGTGAACTTCCAGTGGCGAGGGATGACCATCCGCGACAAGGTGGAAGGCGAGCGCACGATTCCCCTGCCGCCCTTCATGGCCCGCCTGATTGCCGCGCTGCCCAGGCGGAACGAGTGGGTGTTCAGCAGCCTGGAAGCGGCAGACGGGCACATCGTGGAACCGAGCATCCAGCACCGCAAGGCGTGCGCCGCCGCTGGCCTGGAAGGGCTGACCCTGCATGGCCTGCGCCGTTCGTTCGCCAGCCTGTGCGAGTGGCTGGACATTCCGGGGGGTGTCTCTGCGCAGATTCAAGGCCACGCACCGCAGGGTGTGCGGGAACAGAACTACATCCGCCGACCGCTTGACCTGCTGCGGGTTCATCACGACCGTATCGAGGCGTGGATGCTGGAACAGGCCGGCATCGAACAACCCAGTGCCAGCGAGGAACCCGTCCGCCTGCGCGTGATTGGTCAACAGGGATGAGCTTGATTCAACACCATTCGGTGTGTACGATACACAAATGACGAGTGCCGACCTGATACGTGACCTGCGGCGTGCTGGCTGGGCGCTTGACCGCGTGACCGGTTCGCACCACATCTTCAAGCATCCAAGCCGGCCCGGAACCGTTGTCGTGCCGCACCCGAAGAAGGATTTGGGCATCGGCCTTGTGAAGTCCATCCGGCAACTGGCCGGCATCTGAAAGGGAACCACCATGCGCTATCCCATTGCCATCGAACCCGGCACCGACACGACCGCGTGGGGTGTCGTGGTGCCCGACCTGCCGGGCTGCTTCTCTGCGGGCGACACGCTGGAAGAGGCCATGATTCAAGCCGAAGAGGCCATCACGGCATGGGTGGAGGTCACGATTGATTCGGGCGATAGCATCCCGAAGCCGTCCAGTGTCGAAGCCCTGCGCGCCGCACATCCCGAGTTCGACGGCTGGCTGTGGGCGCTGGTGAAGGTAGACCCCGCCATGCTGGATGACACCGTGGAGCGGGTGAACATCAGCCTTCCGCGCCGTGTGCTGCACCGCCTGGACGACTTGGCGCGCCGCGCTGGTGAAACCCGGTCCGGTTTCATCGCCCGCATGGCAATCGAGGGGCGCGACCCGGTGGCGCACGTCTGAGTTTCTGCCACGGATAGGCCCGCGTCGAAACCGGGCCGAAGAGCGGGACACCTTCACCCGCCTGCCGTGGCTCCCCGATGAAGGGCACCGGGAAGGGGTGCAATGAATTCCGAAAATAGCCCGAAATTCGTCACGATGGCGAAGGCGGTTGAACTCCTGTCGCAACGGTCGAACTTCTGTCGCGACGATGCCGCCGTGCAGTTGATCGGCCTGCTGAACGACGCAGAACATCAAGACCGACCTGGACTGTTCGAGATGGACGGCGCTGCCCGAAAGGTGGTGGCTGATCCTGAAAAACGCTATGTGGCCGTCATCAATGCCCTGGACGTTTTGAGGCAGGGGGCGCCTGAAGTCGGCTTTAGCTGTGCAGAGGCCGAGGTGCTGTACCGGATGAGGTGCAGGTCTGCCGGCAGGAGGCCGCCCACCGAGGAAGAGGAGTTCCGCGAAAAGACGGCCGTACTCAATCAGGTGAAAGTCAGGATTTCCGAGTTCGAGGAGTTCACGGGGATTGCGCCGCAAGTGCCCAGCGCCAGCGCGCCCGCCGTGGCCGCTCCTGCGCCTGTGGCGGCCCATGCAGAGGCTGTGCCGGTGCAGGGTGCTGGCGAAGTCGAGACATTGGAAGGGCGAGCCGCCCGGCGATTGCGCGATTTCCTGGCGCTCGGGGGGGCAGTGTCGGTGTCTGGTGGCGTGGCCATACTCGGAGGCAGGCAGGGGGAATTACAGAGGCTGGCCGACCGCGAGCGTGCGGCGGGCCGTAGGCGAAGCGACAGAAGCGACATCGGCAAGGAACTTAGGGCCGAAGCACTGCGCCAGCACGCCAGCCATGAATGAAATGGGGACTCCCCGAATGAATCCGGGGAGTTGACGGGGGAGGCTCCCCGGTAAAGACATTGGGTGTCTTGTTTAAACAGGGAAAGACGCCCATGCAAGTCGATACCGTTGCCGCCGCAGCGCCCCGAGGCCGCCGCCCGCGCACCGCGCCCATGACCTTCACGCCGCTGGCGCTGGAAACCCGGACGCACATCACCACCGCTGAAGCGGCGCACCACCTGAACCTGTCGCCGCAGACGCTCCGGGCACATGCCTGTTTCGAGACGGGATTGATTCGCCCGCTGCGTATCCCTGGCGTGCTGGCGCTGCAATGGCCCGTGGCCGCCATCAAGGCCGCGCTGGGTCTGGGGGTGGCGTAATGAAAAACGCCCACCCCGTCCCGAAGAAAGAGGCAGGCGCACCCGGCAAGGGCGCCGCGATTGTGACCCGTCCCGCGAAGTCGGACAACAGCGCCAGCGAACCCGCCGACCTCGTGACCGTGGAGCACGGCCAGCCCGTCAACACGACAGAGCGCATTGCCAGCGTCCAGACGATCCCGTTCCACGGCCTGAGCCTGTCTGCGATCTTGGTCAGCGGCGCGCCCTACGTGGCGATCCGTCCTATCTGCGAGGCTCTGGGCATTGATGAAGCCAGCCAGCGAAAGCGCATCCGCCGCGATCCTGAGCTGAAGGCAACTGCGGTCATCATGACCTCGGTTGCCGAGGACGGAAAGCGGCGGCGGATGCTGTGCCTTCCCTTGGACCACCTGAACGGTTGGCTGTTCGGCGTGGACGTGGCACGCGTCCGCGAGGATCTGCGCGAGCGGATGAACTGGTACCGGCGCGAGTGCTACGCGGTACTGGCCCGTCACTTCGGGCTGAGCCGACCCCCTGCCGACTTGCACGCCCGGTTGATCGAGGCCGAACGGGCGGAGGCGAAGTCGTTCGCGGTGGCTCGGGCATGTTCCAAGGGCATGAGCCGCCGCCGAGTCGAGAAGCCGCG
>JBEEMX010000363.1:0-4091 GCA_041192465.1 Pseudomonadota bacterium
CGCATCGTCGGCACGCACAAGCAGATGCACACGGTGATCGAAGCGCACTGCACCGGCTGCGAGCTGTGCCTGCCGGCGTGTCCGGTGGACTGCATTTCGCTGGACATCGTCACGCCCGGCCAGACGGGCTGGCAGGCATGGACTGCGGCACAAGCCGAGGCCGCCCGCAGCCGCTATCTGGACCGCACACAGCGCCACAGCCCAGTGCGTGCGGAGGTCTCCGGCACCACCGAGCGTAAACAGTCCGTCATCGAAGCCGCGCTGGCACGGTCACGCTCGCAGCGGGCGGAAAAACAGTGATATAGTTTCGAACGTTGTATCGGGGGGGTAGCTCAGCTGGGAGAGCGTCGCGTTCGCAATGCGAAGGTCGGGAGTTCGATCCTCCTCCTCTCCACCACCACAACGTTCAACAAGGGCCCAAGAGGTCCGAGGCACACGAAAAAGCCCTTGAGAATCAACGCTCCAGGGCTTTTTTTGTTCAGCTTCATCACACGAGGCGGCGAAACATCTTCAGGCAGGCCACCTGCTGACATTGCCCGCCCACTCCAAGCCGGGATCGAGCAGCTTCAGCGGCGTGCGCCGCCGTGCGACGGCGCAGGGCCGCGGCGCTCGATGTGGCGGAAGGTGATCCGACCTTTGGTCATGTCGTAGGGCGACAACTCCAGCGACACAGCATCTCCAGCGAGGATGCGGATGTGGTGCTTGCGCATCTTGCCGGAGGTGTAGGCGATCAGTTGATGGCCGTTCTCCAGGGTCACACGAAAACGCGAGTCAGGGAGCACCTCGGTGACGCTGCCATTCATGGCGATCAGTTCTTCTTTGGCCAAACGGGGCCTCCTGTGAAATGGATGGAATTCAAGACCAAGACACGGATTCGCCAGGCGAACCCGTTGCCGAAGCGATTCGGCGGTAATGCAGCAATCGGCCGCTGTACGCTTGTTCCGTCACCGACAAGAGTCGGCGGATCGGTGTTTCGTGCAGCGCATAACCCATCGCCGCCATGCGGCGGTGAAACGGCGATCGGTTGCCACGGTTGGGATCAATGATCATCACCTCGCACACGGGAGCCCCGTGGCGGCCAATGAAGGACGACAGCACCCCTGCGTCGTCCCGTTCGTAGAGCACGTCGCTGCCGATGATCAGGTCGAACAGTCCATCGACCTTCGGCCCGAAATCCGTCAACGCCTCCTGCCCACCCCAATGCCCGTGGCAATACGGCATCGGCGGCAATTCGTTCAACCTCAGATTCTCGCGCAGAAAACCGCCAGCCAGTGGATGGCAGTCGCTTGCCGTGACATCACCGCCGCGCCGGTGCATCACCAGACTGGCCAGACCGAGGCCACAGCCGATTTCCAGGATGCGCTCGGCAACCACCAGCGGCCGCACCGCCATGGCCGCGGCCAGTTGCAGGCCGGACGGCCACACCAGTCCGAACAAGGGCCAAGCGGCCGACGAAATGCCCAGCCCTTGCGCAGCACCCACCGGGTCGGCAAATTGCTGGCGGTCCAGCAACGAGCGAATGTTGAGCGCCGCTGCACCGATCACCTCGATGATCTGGTGCTTGAGCAGGTATCCCGGCATGCGGGGCGTATCCTTTTGGGCCGCCGAGGCCCGACAGACAGGGACACGGCCAGTGAATGGGCGCTGGTGCAGCGCAAAAACAGAACCGCAGCAAAATCAAACCAGCTTTGCAGCGCAACTTGCCAGTTTACTCTGGCAAAGCCATCTTGACAAATCGGCTGACCCAAGGCTCATTTCGCCCGAACGATCAATTGCGCACAGACATTGCGCCCGGTGACGGTGAGCCGCAGGCTGCCGCCGTGCCATTCCATCCAGTTCAGCGCCACGTAGTCCTCAATGAGAGCCGTGTCGATCAGATCGGCACGCCGCCGGTTCAAGAACTCGACTGTCGGCAACAAAGCAGCCCGCAGTACATCGAGATGCGATCGTTGCCCATCCCTTCCCGTCGAAGCGGTCGGGTGCCGTGAACCGGTCATGGCGCTCTCCAGTCGTTGGACAACCATAGCACCATTCATGCCTGACCTGCCTCGGCACGGTCCCTAAGGTACCTATAGGTACCGATCAATCGGGCCAAAGAACCGGTCATAGAACACTCCGGCCGGGATGGTCTCGCGGGAAGACACCGGCAGCGAAAGCGATCGTCGATGGCGGATCGCTCGCCTCGGGCTGGAAGCTCTTGTGGCCATTCAAGGCTCCGCGCGCATGGCGGAGGTGTGACAAAGCCCTGGCTGAGCAAGACACCCCAATTCAGCGCGCCGGGCGGCGTCCGCCAGCCTTGGCCTTGATCGCGGGTTTTTCCGGGACGGCAGACTCCGGCGCAGCGGTGAACAGCTTGGCAGCCCGGCTCTTGATTTCGAGCAATTCCGTCGGCGTCACCGAGTAGCGCGCCGCCATCACATCGACCGTGATGCTGAACTCGACATCCTTCTTGCCATTGGTCAGCAGACCCGACGTGAACTCGTAATCCTCGTCGTGCGCCGGGAAGCCATCGGTGTCCAGATCGTGGTCCTCGTAGCGGACGTTACCGATCTCGCCACTGGCCATGTCCAGCAGTCCGGTGGACTTGATGAGGCCGTCGGACAGTTCGTCGATGATGGCGATGGGCAGTTTCAGGTCCATGTTCAGGGGTTCCGTTGAGGGCGCCGGATGATGCCACAGCGCCTGCGCCGCGATCTGCGATCATCGCCGGATGACTTCCTGCATCGCCGTCATCGACTTCGAAACCACCGGCATCTCGCCCCAGATGGGCGACCGCGCCACCGAGGTGGCCATCGTGCTGCTGGAGGCCGGCCGGGTGGTGGACCGCTACCAGAGCCTGATGTTCACCGGCGCCCACATCCCGGCCTTCATCAGCCAGCTCACGGGCATCACCAACGCCATGGTGCGCAGCGCGCCGACCGCCGTGCGGGTCATGTCGGACGCCGCCCGCTTCGTTGGCAGCGCGCCGATGGTGGCCCACAACGCCGCCTTCGACCGCAAGTTCTGGCAGGCCGAGCTGGCGCAGGCCGGGCTGGCAGCGCCCCATCCCTTCGCCTGCACGGTCATGCTGTCGCGGCGCCTGTATCCGCACGCCCCCAACCACAAGCTCGGCACGCTGGTCGATTTCCACCACCTGCCCCGCGCTGGTCAGGCGCACCGGGCCATGGTGGACGCGGAGATGGCCGCCTCGCTGCTGGTCCGCATCCAGCAGGACTTGCGCGGCCCGACCGGCACCGGACGCGCCGACCACGACTGGCTGATGCAAGTGCAGGCCTGCCCGAAGGCAAAGCTCGGGCGGCTGCTGGGCACGGCTCAGGCGCCGGCGTCACCCGCCTGAGCGTCCAGCAACGCCAACATCTCGGCGCACCAGCGCAGATTGCCTTCCTCGTAGCACAGGCCCTTCTGCAGAATCATGTGCTGGATCGCCGCAGCCCGACTCAACGGCCGGCCGGGCGGAAAGTCGCGCTGCGCCAGGGCGCGGTAGAGATCAAGCCGTTCGGCATGGCTGGCGACCCGCTGGCGCAGTTCATCGCGCAGATCAACCTCACCCAAGGCGGCATCCGCCCGCAGCTTGACGGAGAGGTCGTCGCGCAGATCAGGTGGCGGCGTCGGCTCGCCAGCCCAGCGCACCAGCTCCTGTCGGCCAGCCGGCAGCACCTCGTACAGCCGCTTGCGCGTCTTGCCGGCATCGGGTGCGGGCTGCGAGGTGATCCAGCCTGCCGCCTCCATGCGCGCGAGCTCGCGGTAAATCTGCTGGTGCGTGGCATGCCAGAAGTAGCCGATGGACTTGTCGAACCGGCGCGCCAGATCGTACCCAGACGAGGCTTTTTCGATCAGCGAGGTGAGCACGGCGTGGGACAGGGACATGCAGCGCAGTCTACGGGCCTCGGGAAAACCATGCAACCCGTTGCATAGTGGCCGGCGCCTGCCTACACTGCGCCATCCATGCAACTGGTTGCATAGCAAGGACACACCATGACCGTCTACCCCCACCTGCTCGCCCCGCTCGACCTCGGTTTCACCACACTGAAGAACCGCGTGCTCATGGGTTCCATGCACGTCGGACTGGAGGAGGCCAAGGACGGCTTCGC
>JBEEMX010000364.1:0-4073 GCA_041192465.1 Pseudomonadota bacterium
TCACCGAGCCGTTGCGCTGGGCGCGCAGCTATCTGCGCCACCTGCGCTACCAGATCAGCGAGCACGGGCTGCACACCCGGCTGACCAGCGCAGACCTGAGCAAACGCTGGTTCCTGGTGCCACTGCAGGTGCAGTCGGACAGCCAGATCGTCCACCATTCGCCCTACACCAGCATCGAAGCCTTCATCACCGACGTGATGGCCTCGTTCGCCAGTCGCGCGCCAGACACGACCGGACTGGTCATCAAGCACCACCCGATGGACCGGGCCTACAGCGATTACCAGCGCCACATCCAGCACGAAGCGGCGCGGCTGAAGATCGCGCACCGTGTCATCTACTTGCACGACCAGCACCTGCCAACACTGCTCGACCACACCCGCGGTGTCATCACCATCAACAGCACCGTCGGGCTGCAGGCGCTGCACCACGGCGCACCGGTGATCACGCTGGGTGAGTCGGTCTACAGCGTGCCGGGGCTGGTCTACAGCGGCACGCTGGCCGACTTCTGGCAGACCCCCGGTGCCGTGGACCAAGTGCTTTACCGGCGTTTTCGCCGCCACCTGATCGCCCACACGCAGCTCAACGCAAGCTTCTACGCCGAGGCACCTGCCCTGCACGCCCACGCCACCCGCCCACACGATCCGCTTCGCCAGACCACGCACGCCAAGCGCCCCAAATGGACCGGAACGAACCCGGCAACGCCGACGCTGTAGAGTTCGGCCTCTTCAGACGCATGAACCCAGGCCCAGTGCCGCCCCCGATGTCCGCCACAACAACAGCTCCCCGCCCCCTGCCCCAGCCCCGCCACGCCAGCCGCATCCCGCCCCACCTCACCCCGGAACAGGTCGATCGCATCCGTGTGGCGGCCTATCTGCTGCCGCAGGTCGTGCAGCCCGGTGACTACCAGTTGGAGTCCAGCGCACAGTCCGACGCCCACCTGGACGCACTGGGCCTGATCCTGCTGCAGAAGGCCGTGCCCGGCCAGCGCCCCAGCCGCTGGATCGACCCGGCGCTGATGACCGAGGCGCTGCAGCACCTGAACGTGGTCGGCTCGGGCCAGAACGTGCGCGCGCTGATGCTGGAGCGCGCGACGACACTCGACGCGCAAGGCGTGGCCCGCCGCGGCGAACAGTGGCAGCGTGAAGCGCGCCAAGGGGTGCAGCTCCACGCCCAGGGCTGGCGCCTGACGGTGACGCACCACCAGCCCGTGCCCGCCCAGGACATCTGGGACTACTTCCGCACCGGCGACAAGCCCGCGCTCATCAAGGCGCTGAGCACCCTGCCCGACTACCCGCACGCCGAGGCGCTCACGGCGCACCTGGAGCGGCTCGTCAACCGCAGCGCCGAGCTGAACCTGTGGCAGATCGGCTCGCTGCTGCCGGCGCTGCAGTCCGAGTGCGCCACCGCGCAGTCGCTCGACAGCCTGATGGCGGCCTGCACCCGTGCCCAGGACCGCTGGGAACACCGCGTCAATGAACAGGACACCATGGAGGGCCTGAGCACCGAGCTGGCCTTCCAGGGCTACCCCGACAGCTTCCCCCAGACCCGCCGTCTGCACCGCAAGGTGACGCTGTTCGTCGGCCCGCCCAACAGCGGCAAGACCTACCAGGCGTTCGAGCGCCTCGCCAAGGCCAAGGCTGGCGCCTACCTCGCACCGCTGCGCCTGCTGGCACTCGAAGGCCGCGACCGGCTGGCCGCGCGCGGCGTGCCGTGTTCGCTGCGCACGGGCGAAGAAAGCGTGCCCGCCGACGGCGCCCGCGTCGTCTCCAGCACCATCGAGATGGTCGACACGAACAAGCCCATCGAGGTGGCCGTCATCGACGAAGCGCAGATGATCTTCGACCACAGCCGCGGCTGGGCGTGGACGCAGGCCATCGTCGCGGTGCCGGCCGAGGAGCTGCTGATCATCTGCTCGGACTACGCGGTGGAGGCGCTGCGCAACCTGCTCGGCCTGTGCGGCGAGGAATGCACCGTGCAGCGCTTCGAGCGCAAGCAGCACGTCGAGCTGCTGCCGGCGCCGGTGTCGCTGAGTGCGCTGAAGAAGGGCGATGCAGTCGTCGCCTTCAGCCGCCGCGACGTGCTGATGCTGCGCGACCAGGCAGCGGCCAACGGGCAGGTCGTCTCGGTGATCTACGGCGCGCTGCCGCCGGAGGTCCGCCGGCGCGAGGCCGAGCGGTTTGCCACGGGCGAGTCGCATGTGCTGGTCGCCACCGACGCGATCGGCATGGGCCTGAACCTGCCGGTGCGGCGCGTGCTGTTCAGCACCATGACCAAGTTCGACGGCCAGGGTGACCGGCCGCTGAACGAGTCCGAAGTCCTCCAGATCGCCGGCCGTGCGGGGCGCTTCGGCATCCACGAGGAAGGCTTCTGCGGCGTGCTGAAGGAAGCCGAGCCGACGGCGCTGCGCACGCTCAAGGCACTGCTGCCCAAGGTGCCCAAGGCGCCGCGCGACTTCAAGGCACCGGTCGCGCCGAACTGGTGGCACATCGACACCATCGCCAGCCGGCTGGGCAAGAACCGGCTGCGCGAGGTGCTCGGGGTGTTCGTCGAACAGCTCCAGCTCGACAACGCGCACTTCGCCGTGGCCGAACTCGACCAGATGCTCGACCTCGCCGCCCAGCTCGACCAGGTGGCGGGCAACCTGCCGCTGCGGCAACGGTTTGTCTACGCGCAGGCGCCGGTGGACACGCGCACCGATGCGCAGGTCAAGCAGTTCCTCGAATGGGCGGGTCACCACGCCAAGTCCGGTCAGGCCGGCGCCGCGTGGTTCCTGAACGATGTGGACGAGCACAGCCGCCTGGAGCGCATGGAGCAGACGCTGCGCACCTGCACGCTGTGGCTGTGGCTGGATCTGCGCTTCCCCGGCATTTATGGCCAAGTGGACGAGGTGGTCGATCTGCGGGCGCGTCTCAACGACGGCATCGAGCGGCAGTTGAAGGCGAAGAAGCCGCTGTGGCAAGCCCGCGGCGGGCGCCGGGGCTGACGGACGTTCAGCGCGGCCGGTCGGCCATCGCCTCGCCGAGGCGGATCGGCCCGGCCGGCTGCCACGCCGGGTTGAACGCCAGCGCCGGCCCGGCGTGCTGCGCATCCTTGGGGAACAGCATCACCACGGTCGAACCCAGCAGGAAGCGCCCCATTTCCTCGCCCTGCTTCAGCCGGATGTCCTGGTCGGCGTAGGTCCAGTCGCGCAGATGGCCGGGCCGCGGCGGATTCACCAGCCCGTGCCAGACCGTGGCCATGCTGCCCACGATCGTGGCGCCGACCAGCACCAGCACGAACGGCCCGCGCGGCCCCTCGAACACGCACACCACCCGCTCGTTGCGCGCAAACAAGCCTGGCACGCCGCGGGCGGTCGTCGGGTTCACCGAAAACAGCTCGCCCGGCACATGGATCATCCGCAGCAGGCGGCCGTCGCAGGGCATGTGGATGCGGTGGTAGTCGCGCGGGCTGAGGTACAGCGTGGCGAACAGGCCGTCGTCGAACTGCTTGGCAAGCTGCGCATCCCCGCCGACCAGCGCGGTGGTCGAGTAGCGGTGGCCCTTGGCCTGGAAGACCTGGTCCTGCTCGATCGGGCCGAACTGGCTGATCGCGCCGTCCACCGGGCAGATCAGCTCCGCCTTGGCCAGCGGGCGGGCGCCGGGTTTCAGCGCGCGGGTGAAGAAGTCGTTGAACGACTTGTAGCTCGCGATGTCCGGGTTCAGCGCCTCGGCCATGTTCACGTTGTAGCGGCGCACGAAGCGGCGAATGATGCCGGTCGTGACGGCGCCGCGCTCCTTGCGGGCCACCCAGCCGGCGAACGTGGTCAGGGCCTGCTTGGGGAGGAGGTACTGGGGCAGGACGGCAAGACGGTCGGACATGGCGCGGGAGGGGGCTGGCGTGAGGGCGGGCCATTGTAACGACGGCACGGGGCTTGAAAATGCGCCGATTGGCCGCTGGGGCGGGGCCGCCACCGTCTGATCTGGAATGTGCCGCTGCGCTTCTTCGACCAGATCCGCTTCTACCCGGCGAGCAAGGCCGAGCTGGCGCAGATCCGCCGCGACTTCCCCGTCGGCCGTCACCGGCTGCGCACCGAG
>JBEEMX010000365.1:0-4062 GCA_041192465.1 Pseudomonadota bacterium
CCACGGGCGATCAGCACGCTGACCTCGAACGCCAGCGGCAGGCGCTTTTCCAGCACGCACACCGCGCCGCCGAGTTCGGCCCAGCCCGCGGCGAGTTCGGCACGGTCCGCCACGCGGATCTGGCCCTTGCCGTCGTAGCCCATGCGGGCGGTTTTCAGGATGCCTGGCAGCAGCTCGTCGCCGACCGCGGCCAGCGCCGCCGCGCTGTCGATCACCGCGTAGGGCGCCACCGGCACGCCGCAGTCGGTGAAATGTGCCTTCTCGTCGGCACGGTCCTGGCACACGGCCACCGCGTCGCCCGACGGCGCCACCGGCCGGCGCTCGGCCAACTGGCGCAGCGCGTCGGCGGGCACGTTCTCGAATTCGGTCGTGATCGCGTCGGCTTCGTCGGCCAGACGCTGCAGGCCGGCGGCGTCGAGGTAGCCAGCGTTCACGTGGACATGGGCGACCGTGCCGGCCGGGCTGGTGGCGTCCGGCTCCAGCACCGCGGTGCGGAAGCCGAGCTGCTGCGCGGCGTGGACGAACATGCGGCCGAGCTGGCCGCCGCCCATCACGCCCAGCGTCACCGGGCGGGTCGGGTCGGCGGCGCTGCGGTCGCCGGGCAGGAGTCGGGGTAACCGTCCATTCGAGGCCATGCGCATCAGCCCTGGCCGTCCAGCGGGCCGAGCGTCATCGCACGGGCCGCGTCGGTCTGGCGGGCGCGGAAGGCGTCCAGCGCCTCGCGCAGCCGTTCGTCGTGGTTGGCCAGCAACGCGACCGCGAACAGCGCCGCATTGGCCGCCCCCGCCACGCCGATGGCAAACGTCGCCACGGGCACGCCCTTGGGCATCTGCACGATCGAGTGCAGCGAGTCCACCCCCTGCAGGTGCTTGCTGGCCACCGGCACGCCGAGCACGGGCACCGGCGTCTTGGCGGCCAGCATGCCCGGAAGGTGGGCTGCGCCACCCGCGCCAGCGATGATGGCCTGCAGGCCACGCGCACGCGCCGATTCGGCGTAGCGGAACATGTCGTCGGGCATGCGGTGCGCCGAGACGACCTGGGCTTCGAAGGGCACGCCGAAGTCGGCGAGAATCTGGGCGGCGTTCTTCATGGTGTCCCAGTCGCTGTTGGACCCCATGACGATGCCGACCACGGGCGTTGCGCTGTTCAAGGCAGACTCCAGGCTGGGCAAAGGCGAGATTTTAGGCGCCACCGGCCACCGGACAGTTCCCACAGGCCACGCCCCCACCCCAGGTAGACCCCGATGATCGATATCACCCTCCAGAATTTCGAAGCCGAACTGATCCAGGGCTCGATGCAGCAGCCCGTGCTGCTCGACATCTGGGCACCGTGGTGCGGCCCGTGCAAGCAGCTCGGCCCGGTGCTCGAACAGCTCGAAACCGCCTACGAAGGCCGCTTCGTGCTGGCCAAGCTCAACGCCGACGAGGTGCCCGAGATCGCCGAACAGCTCAGCAAGATGTTCGGCGTGCGCTCGATCCCGTTCTGCGTGATGTTCAGCCAGGGCCAGCCGGTGGACGGCTTCGTCGGCGCCATCCCCGCGGCGCAGATCCGCGAGTTCCTTGACAAGCACGTGCCGAGCGCAGCCGAAGTCGAAGCCGCCGTCGAGACCGAAGAAGCCGAAGCCCTGATCGAGGACGGTGACACGGCCTCCGCCCTGAACAAGCTGCAGCAGGCGCTCGCCACCGACCCGTCCAACGACGTGACGCGCTTCGACTTCGCCCGGCTGCTGCTGCAGGACGGCCACGTCACCGAAGCGCGCCAGATCTACGCCCCGATGGCCCCCAAGGCGATGCTGGACACCCGCATCGCCGCCCTCGGCGTGTGGCTGACCGCCTGCGAGCGGGTCGCCACTGCCCGCGACATGGCCACGCTCGACGCTGCCATCGCCACCAGCAAGCGCGATTTCGACGCCCGCTACGAGCGTGCGCAACTGCTGATGGCCTGTGAAGCCTTCACCGAGGCGATGGACGAGCTGCTGGAGATCCTGATGCGCGACAAGGCCTGGAATGACGGCCTGGCGCGCAAGACCTATGTCGCCATCCTGGAGCTGATGACCAAGCCGGCGCCGAAGACCGCCGCGCCGGAAGTCAAGAAGAGTGCGGTCGAGATCGCCGGCAAGGCGGTGGTCGTGCCGGGCGATCCGGTGATCGACCTCTACCGCCGCAAGCTCAGCATGGCGGTGTTCTGACGGACGGTCCGCCCATCAACCCATCAGCCGGTCCAGGGCTTCCTGGTACTTGGCGGTGGTGTGGGCAATGACCTCGTCCGGCAGTGCGGGCGCAGGCGCCGTCTTGCCCCAGGGGCAGCCGTCGACCTGCGCGGTGTCGAGCCAGTCGCGCAGGTACTGCTTGTCGAAGCTCGGCGGGTTGGCACCGGCCGCCAGCGCGGCGGCGTACTGCTCGACGGGCCAGTAACGCGACGAATCGGGTGTCAGCACCTCGTCCATCAGCGTCAGCGTGCCCTGCTCGTCCAGGCCGAACTCGAACTTGGTGTCGGCGATGATGATGCCGCGGGTCAGCGCGAAATCAGCGGCGGTCTGGTAGAGCTGGATCGACACGTCGCGCACGCGGGTGGCGAGGTCGAGGCCGATGATCTCGACCATGCGCTCGAACGCGATGTTCTCGTCGTGGTCGCCGACATCGGCCTTGGTGGCGGGCGTGAAGATCGGTGCTGGCAGCTTGGCCGCGTTGGTCAGACCAGCCGGCAGCGCAACGCCGCAGACCGACTGGCTCTCCTGGTATTCCTTCCACCCACTGCCCGCCAGATAGCCGCGCACCACCGCCTCGACCGGCAGCGGCTTCAGGCGCTTGACCAGCATCGAGCGGTCACGCACCTGTGCCACTTCGTCCGGGGCGACCACGCTCAGCGGGTCTTCGCCGGTCAGGTGGTTCGGCACGAGGTGGCCCAGGCGCGCGAACCAGAACAGCGCCACCCGCGTCAGCAGCGCGCCCTTGCCCGGAATCGGCTCGCCCATGATCACGTCGAAGGCGGACAGGCGGTCCGTGGCGACCATCAGGATGCGGTCTTCGCCGACGGCGTAGTTGTCACGCACCTTGCCGCGGGCGAGCAGGGGCAGGGAGTGGAGGCTGGAGTTGTGCAGGGCAGCGGTCACGGCAGAGGTCACGGCAGAGGGTCGGAAGGGCGGAAATCGGGGCCGATTGTAGGGCGCATGCCCATGCAAAACGGCCCGTCAGAAACGGGCCGTCGCGGATCGGGTGTGGCGCCAACGGTGGCGCCGAGGCTCAGACCACCTGCTGCGCCAGC
Organism: Pseudomonadota bacterium; assembly: GCA_041192465.1. GTDB lineage: Bacteria > Pseudomonadota > Gammaproteobacteria > Burkholderiales > Burkholderiaceae_C > Sphaerotilus. Next base: position 3,265 of record JBEEMX010000365.1, read on the forward strand.
TCGCCGCGGCCGTACATCTGGGCCACCACCGACAGCGGGATGCCCTGGATCTTGCCGGCCTGGCCTTCGCAGCCGAACTCCATGTAGCGCTGCTTGCAGATCTGCATGGCGGCTTCGCGGGCGGGCTTGAGCCACTCGCGGGCGTCGAACTTGTCCGGGTTCTCGAACAGGAACTTGCGCACCGCACCGGTCATCGCCAGGCGGATGTCGGTGTCGATGTTGATCTTGCGCACGCCGAACTTGATGGCTTCCTGGATCTCCTCGACCGGCACGCCGTAGGTCTGCTTCATGTTGCCGCCGTACTGGTTGATGATCGCCAGCAGATCCTGCGGCACCGACGAGGAGCCGTGCATCACCAGGTGGGTGTTGGGGATGCGCTTGTGGATTTCCTTGACGCGGCTGATGGCCAGGATGTCACCCGTGGGCTTGCGGCTGAACTTGTAGGCGCCGTGGCTGGTGCCGATGGCGATGGCCAGGGCGTCCAGTTGCGTGGCCTTGACGAACACGGCGGCTTCTTCCGGGTCGGTCAGCATCTGGCTGTGGTCCAGCTTGCCCACGGCGCCGATGCCGTCTTCCTCGCCGGCTTCGCCGGTTTCCAGGTTGCCCAGGCAGCCCAGCTCACCCTCGACAGTCACACCGACCCGGTGCGCCATCTCGACGACCTTGCGGGTCACGTCCACGTTGTAGTCGAAGTCGGCCGGGGTCTTGCCGTCGGCGCGCAGCGATCCGTCCATCATCACCGAGCCGAAACCCAGGTCGATCGCGCCCTGGCAGATCGCCGGGGTCTGGCCGTGGTCC
>JBEEMX010000366.1:0-4059 GCA_041192465.1 Pseudomonadota bacterium
GCCAGCTCTTCGGCGATGTGGGTGTTCTTGATCGTCAGCGCCTCGTCGAGCGACTTGCCCTTGACCCACTCGGTGACCAGCGAACTCGAGGCGATCGCCGAACCGCAGCCGTAGGTCTTGAACTTGGCGTCTTCGATCAGGCCGGTCTTGGGGTTGACCTTGATCTGCAGTTTCATCACATCGCCGCAGGCCGGCGCGCCGACCATGCCGGTGCCGACGGACTCGTCACCCTTTTCAAAGGCGCCGACGTTGCGGGGATTTTCGTAGTGGTCAATGACCTTGTCGCTGTATGCCATGGTGTTACTCCTGGGAACCCGTGTCGTGTCCGTTCAGTGTCCGTTCAGTGGGCGCTCAATGCGCCGCCCACTGGATGGCGCTGATGTCGATGCCGTCCTTGTACATGTCCCACAGCGGCGACAACTCGCGCAGCCGGGCCACACGGTCACGCAGCGTGGCGACGGCGTAATCGATCTCCTCCACCGTGGTGAAGCGGCCAATCGTCATGCGCAGGGACGAATGCGCCAGTTCATCGCTGCGGCCGAGCGCGCGCAGCACGTAGCTCGGCTCCAGGCTCGCTGACGTGCAGGCCGAGCCGGACGACACCGCCAGCCCCTTGACGCCCATGATCAGCGACTCGCCCTCGACGTAGTTGAACGAGATGTTGAGGTTGTGCGGCACGCGGCGCGTCAGGTCGCCGTTGACGAACACCTGCTCGATGTCGGACAGGCCGTCCAGCAGGCGCTTGTGCAGGGCGGCGATGCGGGTGTTCTCCTCGGCCATCTCCTGCCCGGCGATCTCGAACGCCAGCCCCATGCCGACGATCTGATGCACCGGCAGCGTGCCCGAGCGCATGCCACGCTCATGACCGCCGCCGTGCATCTGCGCCTCGATGCGGATGCGCGGCTTGCGGCGCACGTACAGCGCGCCCATGCCCTTCGGCCCGTAGCTCTTGTGCGAGGCCAGGCTCATCAGGTCCACCGGCAGCGCGCCCATGTCGATCTCGACCTTGCCCGTCGCCTGCGCCGCATCGACGTGGAAGATCACGCCGTGTTCGCGGCAGATCGCGCCAATCGCCGGGATGTCCTGGATCACGCCGATCTCGTTGTTCACGAACATCACCGACGCGAGGATGGTGTCCGGGCGGATCGCGGCCTTGAACTTGTCCAGGTCCAGCAGGCCATCCGACTCCACGTCCAAGTAGGTCGCCTCGAAGCCTTGGCGTTCCAGTTCCCGCACGGTGTCGAGCACGGCCTTGTGCTCGGTCTTCACCGTGATGATGTGCTTGCCACGGGTCTTGTAGAACTGCGCAGCGCCCTTCAAGGCGAGGTTGTTCGACTCGGTGGCGCCCGAGGTCCAGACGATTTCACGCGGGTCGGCCTTGATCAGCCCCGCGACCTGCACCCGTGCCTTCTCGACGGCCTCTTCCGCCTCCCAGCCCCAGGCGTGCGAACGCGAAGCCGGGTTGCCGAAGTGCTCGCGCAGCCAGGGAATCATTGCGTCCACCACGCGCGGATCGACCGGGGTGGTCGCGCCGTAGTCCATGTAGATCGGGAAGTGCGGGGTCATGTCCATGTTGAAACCTGGTCGTTCCGCAGCGCGCGCCCGCCGGAGCGGCGCGCCTGCGGAACCTGTGGTGATTACTTGGCGAGCGCCGATCCCAGCGCAAACACCGAATTGGGGGCCGTGATCTTGATCGGCTTGACCACGGGCTGGCTGGAGATGGCGCGCTTGATGGGCGCTTCCTCCACCGACACGCCGCGGTTGAGCTGATCGTCCACCAGGCTCTTCAGCGAGATCGAATGCAGGTGTTCCAGCATCTTGGCGTTCAGGCTCGCCCACAGGTCATGCGTCATGCAGCGCCCCGTGTCCTCGCCCATGCAGTTCTCGCCGCCGCCGCAGCCGGTGGCGTCGATGGCTTCGTCCACGGCGACGATGATGTCCGCCACCGTGATGTCCTCGGCCTTGCGGCCCAGCGAGTAGCCGCCACCCGGGCCACGGGTGCTCTCGACCAGCTCGTGCCGGCGCAGCTTGCCAAAGAGCTGCTCCAGGTAGGACAGGGAAATCTGCTGACGCGCGCTGATCGCAGCCAAGGCCACGGGACCGCTGTGTTCCCGCAGGGCCAAGTCAATCATCGCGGTGACGGCGAACCGTCCTTTGGTAGTCAATCGCATGGCTTTAAGCTCCTAGAACTGGCGTTCGGACCCTCGCCCTCTTTCCCGAGTGTTTTACTCGATTATAGCGAAGTGCGCCGCTTGTCACGACTGTGGCACTAGCGGGAACCCTGAGGCGAGTACAGGTATTCGAGCAAGCCATCGCACGCAAGTTCCACCAGATCGAGAACATGTTCGAAGCCCGGCCCGCTGCCGTAGTACGGATCAGGCACCACCAGCCCGGAACCCGCTGGCGCGAATGACATCAGCAACCGCACACGGGCCTGTGCATCTGGCGGAGCCGTGACGCCGAGCGGGCCGAGGTGGGTGTCGTCCATCGGCAGGATCAGGTCAAAGCGCAGAAAGTCCGCCGGCACCACTGGCCGCGAACGCAGCCCTGTCAGGTCGTAGCCGCGGCGGGCGGCGTGAGCGATGCTGCGGGGATCGGGTGGGTGCGCCTGTTCGTGCGACGCCCGTGTTCCCGCCGAATCAACCACGATGCGCCCATGCAAGCCCGCCCGCTGCACCCGGTGCCGCAGCACCGCCTCGGCTGTCGGTGAACGACAGATGTTCGCCGTGCAGACCATCAGCACCCGCTGCACCGCGCTCATCGCACCGCCTTCGGCACCAGCACGGCAATCTGATCGCCACCCGACGCCCCGAACGCCTGCTCGCGCAGCAACGCCAACTGGTCGCGCAGCCGGGCCGCCTTCTCGAATTCGAGGTTCTTGGCGTGGTCGAGCATCTGTTTCTCCAGCAACTTGATGCGCCGTCCAAGGTCCTTCTCCGACAGGACTTCCACTTCTGCGGCGGCGTGCAACTGCGCCAGCTCCTGCAGATTGTCCTTGCCGGACTTCTCGCCGTAGACACCGTCGATCAGTTCCTTGACGTGCTTGCGGATGCTCCGCGGCACGATGCCGTGTGCCTCGTTGTGCGCGATCTGCTTGGCGCGGCGGCGCTCGGTCTCGTCGATGGCGCGGCGCATCGAGTCGGTGATGCGGTCAGCGTAGAGGATGGCGTGGCCATTGAGGTTGCGCGCTGCCCGGCCGATGGTCTGGATCAGGCTGCGCTCAGACCGCAGGAAACCCTCCTTGTCCGCGTCCAGAATCGCCACCAGCGACACCTCGGGAATGTCGAGCCCTTCGCGCAGCAGGTTGATCCCCACCAGCACGTCGAACGTCCCCAGCCGCAGATCGCGCAGGATCTCCACCCGCTCGACCGTGTCGATGTCCGAATGCAGGTAGCGCACCTTCACGCCGTTCTCGCCCAGGTAGTCGGTGAGCTGCTCGGCCATGCGCTTGGTCAGCGTCGTGATCAGCACCCGCTCGCCCACCTCGACGCGCAGGCGGATTTCCTGCAGCACGTCATCGACCTGTGTGGTGGCCGGGCGCACCTCGACCAGCGGATCCACCAGCCCGGTCGGCCGCACCAGTTGCTCGACCACCTGACCGGCGTGGCTGTTCTCGTACGCGGCGGGCGTGGCCGAGACGAATACCGCCTGGCGCATCTTGGTCTCGAATTCCTCGAACTTCAGCGGCCGGTTGTCCAGCGCGCTCGGCAGGCGAAAGCCGTACTCGACCAGCGTGGACTTGCGCGACCGGTCGCCGTTGTACATGCCACCGAACTGGCCGATCAGGACGTGGCTCTCGTCCAGGAACATCACCGCGTCCGGCGGCATGTAGTCCACCATCGTCGGCGGCGGATCTCCCGGTTTCGCGCCCGACAGGTGGCGCGTGTAATTCTCGATGCCCTTGCAGTGGCCGACCTCCTGCAGCATCTCCAGGTCGAACCGCGTGCGCTGCTCCAGCCGCTGCGCCTCGACCAGCTTGCCCTGCGAGACGTACTCGGTCAGCCGATCACGCAGTTCGACCTTGATGCCCTCCATCGCCTCCAGCACGCGCTCGCGCGG
>JBEEMX010000367.1:0-4058 GCA_041192465.1 Pseudomonadota bacterium
GACGGCGCCTGGGCCAAGTTCCACCAGACCCTGTCGTTCAAGGAAAAGGGCAAGCAGCCCTGGGAAGACACGACCGACAACAAGAACTTCAACATCGCCAGCGAGCAGGCGTACATCGAGGCCGGCGGTTTCTTCGACGGCAGCCCGGCGCTCGACGGCGCCAAGCTCTGGGTGGGCAAGCGGTTCTACAACCGCCACGACATCCACATGAGCGACTACTACTACTGGGGCAACAACGGCACCGGCGCCGGCATCGAGGAGATCAACCTCGGCGCGGCCAAGCTCTCGCTGGCCTACTTCCAGAACGGTGGCAACGCCAACGCGGTCGATGACATCGTCGGCAAGCGCGTCTCGGCCCGCTTCTACGACGTGAACGTCAACCCGAATGGCAAGCTCGAAGGCGAACTCGTCCTGCTCAGCGGCAGCACCGCCTCCAAGGACGCCACCAAGGAAACCGGCAATGGCACGATGCTGTTCCTGCAGCACACCCAGAGCGGCCTGATGGGCGGCTGGAACAAGGCCAGCCTGGTGATCGGCGAGAAGCTCGGCAGCGGCTTCGAGTGGCTGCCGTCGTACCAGGGCGGTGGCGTCGCGAAGGGCAAGTCGTGGCGCCTGCATGACCACTTCTACTTCTCGCCGGCCGGCACCAAGGTCAGCGGCGTCGTGACCGCCAGCTACGGCCGCGCCAACTTCGGCGGCGACAACGACAACGTCTGGGCCAGCGTCGGCATCCGGCCGCAGTACAACTACAGCGACCTGCACAGCACCGCCGTCGAAGTCGGCTACGACCAGGGCAAGACCGACGGCGGCAGCACCCCCAAGATCGCCAAGGTGACCGTGGCGCAGCAACTGACGCTGCAGAGCGGCTTCTGGGCACGTCCGGCGCTGCGGGCCTTCGTGACGCACGCCAAGTGGAACGACGCCGCCGGCACCCAGGCCAACGGCGTCTTCGGCACCAAGAAGAGCGGCACGACCTACGGCTTCCAGGCCGAGGTGTGGTGGTAAGCACGGTCAGCCCGGCATGAACACGACAACCCTCAGGGAAGAACGCAGCCCGCCCGACGCCGACTGGTGGCGCGGCGCGGTGCTGTACCAGGTCTACCCGCGCAGCTTCGCCGACCACAGCGGCGATGGCGTGGGGGATCTGCCGGGCCTCCTCGACCGGCTCGGCTACCTCGCCGGGCTGGGCGTGGACGCGGTCTGGATCTCGCCGCTCTTCAAGTCGCCGATGAAGGACTTCGGCTACGACGTCGAGGACTACCGCGCCGTCGATCCGCTGTTCGGCACGCTGGACGACTTCGACCGGCTGGTGGCGCAGGCCCACACCCTGGGGTTGAAGGTGCTCATCGACCAGGTGGTGTCCCACACCGCGGACACCCACGCCTGGTTCCGGGAAAGCCGGTCGAGCCGCGACAACCCGCGCGCCGACTGGTACGTCTGGGCGGACGCGCAGCCGGACGGCTCGCCCCCCAACAACTGGCTGAGCGTGTTCGGCGGCTCGTCGTGGCAGTGGGACACGCGGCGCCGGCAGTTCTACCTGCACAACTTCCTGGCCGCGCAGCCGGACCTGAATTTCCACAACCCGGCCGTGCGCGCCGCCGTGCTGGACGACATCCGGTTCTGGCTCGACCGCGGCGTGGACGGGTTCCGCTTCGACACGACCAACTACTACTTCCACGACCTCGCGCTGCGGCCGAACGCGGCGCTGCGGCCGGACGAACCGGATGCGGTCGCCTACGCGCACAACCCGTATGACATGCAGGCACACGTCCACGACAAGAACCGCCCGGAGAACGTGCAGTTCCTGGAGGAAGTGCGTGCGCTGCTGAACGCATACGGGGCCACCTCCGTCGGCGAGGTGGGCGATGCGGACGCGCTGGCGACGATGCTTGACTACACCGCCGGCGACAAGCGGCTGCACATGACCTACAGCTTCTCGATGCTGTCGCCGGACGCGAGCGTCGCGCACCTGCGCAAGCAGGTCGAGCAGTTCGAGGACGCTGCGGCAGAACCCGGTCAGGGCGGCTGGGCCTGCTGGACCATCGGCAACCACGACGCCGACCGCGTGCTCACGCGCTGGAAAGGCACCGAGTCGCCACAGTCCTTCGTGCGCGTGATGCTGACCATGCTGGCGAGCCTGCGCGGCAGCGTGTGCTGGTACCAGGGGGACGAACTCGCGCTGCCACAGGCCGACCTGCCCTTCGAGGCGCTGGTCGATCCACCGGGCATCGCCTTCTGGCCCGAGTACAAGGGCCGCGACGGCTGCCGCACGCCGATCCCGTGGGAAGCCGATGCGCCGCACGCCGGTTTCAGCGGCGGGCAGGACGTGAAACCGTGGCTGCCGGTGCCCGAGGCCCACCGCCGGCTGGCCGTGGACGCCAGCGAGGCCGACCCGAACGCACCGCTGCACTACATGCGCACGCTGCTGCCCTGGCGGCGCTCGTTCCCGGCGCTGGTCAAGGGCGGCATCCGCTTCCTCGACGCACCGGAGCCGGTGATGGCGCTGGTGCGCGAGGCGCCGGCCCGCAACCTGGGACCGTCGCTGCTGGTCGTGCTCAACCTCGGCACCGAACCGGTACGGATCACCCTCGACGACGCGCCGGCCAGTGTCCCCATGAACGTGCCGGGCTTGCCCGACACGCAACGCGCCCGCCGCACGGGCACCCAGTTCTCGCTGCCTCCGCACGGGATCTACTTCGGCGCACTCGGCGCACTGGAAGCCTGAACACCATGGCAGATCTGAAATTCAAGGCCCTGCGCAAGTCCTTCGACCAGACGGAGATCCTGCACGGCATCGACCTGGACGTGGCCGACGGCGAGTTCATGGTCTTCGTCGGGCCGTCCGGCTGCGGCAAATCGACCATGCTGCGCTGCATCGCGGGGCTGGAGGAGATCACCTCGGGCGAGCTGCACATCGGTGGCCAGCTCGTCAACGAGATCCCGCCCTCGAAACGCAGCATCGCGATGGTGTTCCAGAGCTACGCGCTCTACCCGCACATGTCGGTGGCCAAGAACATGGCGTTCGGGCTGAAGCTGGCGGGGATGTCGCCGCCGGAGATCGACACCGCCGTGCAGCGCGCCGCGCAGATCCTCAAGATCGAGCCGCTGCTGGCGCGCAAGCCCAAAGACCTCTCCGGCGGCCAGCGCCAGCGGGTCGCCATCGGCCGCGCCATCGTGCGCAAGCCGGGGGTGTTCCTGTTCGACGAGCCGCTGTCGAACCTGGACGCCGCGCTGCGGGTGCAGATGCGCGTCGAGTTGGCCCGACTGCACCGTGAACTCCAGACCACGATGGTCTACGTCACCCACGACCAGGTCGAGGCGATGACGCTGGCCAGCCGGATCGCCGTCTTTCACGCGGGGATCATCGAGCAGGTCGGCACGCCGATGCAGCTCTACCACCAGCCGGCCAACCTGTTCGTGGCGGGCTTCATCGGCTCGCCGACGATGAATTTCATGCCGGGCAAGCTCGAATCCGCCACCGCCGAGCGCGCCGAGGTCCGCCTCGACAGCGGCCACCTCGTCACGGCGCACGTCGATGCCAGCCGGCTGCAGCGCGGGGCTGTGGTGACGCTGGGCGTGCGGCCGGAGCATCTGCAAGCCAGCACGCAAGCCGGCGAGAACGAGGTGCGCGGCACGGTGCAGGCCGCCGAGCACCTGGGCGACGTGACCTACCTGTACCTGCAGGTGGCCGGCGTGCCGCAGACCGTCGTGTCCCGCACCGATCCTGACAACCCGCTGGGCAACGGCGACACGGCGCACCTCGTGCTGCCGCCGCACCGCTGCCACCTCTTCGACGCGCAAGGGCTGGCCCTGCCGCGCCGGACCTGATCCCGCCATCGACCCAAGCTCCAAGGAACCGCCATGCAATCCACCCGTTCCACCTTCGCCCTGTCCGCCCTCGGTGCCGCCCTGCTCGCGGTCGGTGCCTTCACCGCCCCGGCCGTCCTCGCCGCCGAGCCCGGCAAGCTGCTGATCTGGTACAGCACCGACGGCGCCAAGGGCATGCAGAAGGTCGCCGCCGAGTTCACCGCCAAGACCGGCATCCCCGTCACCGTCGA
>JBEEMX010000368.1:0-4407 GCA_041192465.1 Pseudomonadota bacterium
TGCGCACACGCTTGGCAGCGGCTTCGAGCGCGTGGCGCTGCGCGGGCGTGATCGCCTCGAACGCGGCTTTCAGCTCCTCGCGGGTCAGCTCCAGCGCGGTCATCGACTCGGCGCGCATGCCGTCGAAGCGGTTCGTGTACTCGATCACCGCCGCATCGCCGCGCTGCTGCACGTCTTTCAGGATGGCCGTGACCCGCTCCTCGATCGCGTGGTCCGTCTCCGCCGACCAATGCAGCACGCGCTGGAACTCGGCATCGAAGTCCGGGGCGGTGGTGTTCAGGTGGCGGATGGCGACGGGGGACATGGCGGGGCTTTCTTCAGTCTTTGGGAATGGCAGAGGCAAAGGCGTCGATCAGCGGTCGGATCTGGTCGCGCTTGAGCTTGAGCGCAGCCTGGTTGACGACGAGGCGCGACGAGATCTGCATGAACGGCTCGACCTCGACGAGGTGGTTCGCCCGCAGCGTCTTGCCGGTGGAGACCAGATCGACGATGGCGTCGGCCAACCCGGTCAGCGGCGCGAGTTCCATCGAGCCGTAAAGCTTGATCAGATCGACGTGAACGCCCTTGTTGGCGAAGTGCTGGCGAGCGATGGTCGTGAACTTGGTCGCCACGCGGATGCGCGACCCCTGCTTCACGGCCGCCGCGTAGTCGAAGCCCTCGCGCACCGCCACGCTCATGCGGCACTTGGCGATGTTCAGGTCCAGCGGCTGGTACAAGCCTTGGCCGCCGTGCTCGATCAGGATGTCCTTGCCCGCCACGCCGAGGTCAGCGCCGCCGTACTGCACATAGGTCGGCACGTCGGTGGCGCGCACCAGCACGATCTGCACATCCGGCCGGTTCGTCGGCAGGATCAGCTTGCGGGACTTCTCGGGGTCTTCGAGCACCTCGATCCCGGCCGCCTTCAGCAGCGGCAACGTGTCCTCGAAGATGCGGCCCTTGGACAGCGCCAGCGTGATCATCCCGTTGACCTTCGTGCTCATGCCGGAACCCTTTCGATGTCGGCGCCGATGCCGCGCAGCTTCACCTCCATGGCGTCGTAGCCACGGTCGAGGTGGTAGATGCGGTCCACGGTGGTCACGCCGTCGGCGACCAGACCGGCGATCACAAGCGAGGCCGAAGCGCGCAGGTCAGTGGCCATCACGGTCGCGCCCGACAGGCGCGGGATGCCTTCGACCAGCGCCGTGTGGCCGTCCACGGCGATGTGCGCGCCCAGCCGGACCAGCTCGTTGACGTGCATGAAGCGGTTCTCGAAGATGGTCTCGGTCACCCGCGCCACGCCCTCGGCAATGCAGTTCACGGCCATGAACTGCGCCTGCATGTCGGTCGGGAACAGCGGGTGCTCGCTGGTGCGGAAGCTCACGGCCTTGGGGCGTGTACTCATCTGCACGCGGATCGAGTCAGCGCCCGCCTCGACGGTGACGCCGGCCTCGCGCAGCTTGGTGATCACGGCGTCCAGGTGGCTCGCGTCGGCGCGGCGCAGCGTCACGTCGCCGCCCGCTGCGGCGACGGCGCACAGGAAGGTGCCGGCCTCGATGCGGTCGGGGATGATCTGGTGCGGCACCTTCGGTGCGTGCAGGCGCTCGACGCCAGTGATGCGCAGGCGGCTGGTGCCGCGGCCCTCAATTTGCGCGCCCATCGAGACGAGCAGGTCCACGAGGTCGGTGATCTCCGGCTCTTGCGCGGCGTTTTCCAGCACCGTCTCGCCGTCGGCCAGCGTCGCGGCCATCAGCAGGTTCTCGGTGCCGGTGACGGTCACCATGTCGGTGGTGATGCGGGCGCCCTTGAGACGCGGCGAGGCGGTGGCGTGGATGTAGCCATGTTCGACGCGGATCTCGGCGCCCATCGCCCGCAGGCCCTTGATGTGCTGGTCCACCGGCCGCGAGCCGATCGCGCAGCCGCCCGGTAGCGACACCCGCGCGACACCGAAGCGTGCCAGCAGCGGGCCGAGCACGAGGATCGAGGCGCGCATCGTCTTCACGAGGTCGTAGGTCGCCTCGGTGGAGGTGATGTCCGAGGCATCGACGGTCACCACGTCCGGCTGCTCGGCGGTGCGGGTGGAGGTGGCGCCGAGCTGGGCGAGCACCTTGAGCGTGGTCGCCACGTCCTTGAGCACCGGCACGTTGGCCAGCGTCACCGGCTCGGCCGTCAGCAGCGTCGCGCACAGCTCGGGCAGGGCGGCGTTCTTGGCGCCGGAGATCGTGACTTCACCCTGGAGGGTGCGGCCGCCGCGAATGAGGAGCTTGTCCATCGGTGTGTGCCTGTGCGGGCGCGAGGTCCGGGCCGGGGATCGGGCGGGCCTGTCGCACACCGCAGGGGCATGCACACGCCCGCGCCGCAGCCTGGGCCGCGCGCGGGGTGGTCAATGGTGGGAGGGGGTGGCCGGGGTGGCTTGCGCAGCCCACTCGGTCGGGGTGAGCGTCTTCATCGACAGCGCGTGGATCTCTTCGCGCATGCGTTCGCCGAGGGCCGCGTAGACCATCTGGTGACGGGCCACGCGCAGCTTGCCGGTGAAGGCGCTGCAGACGATGGTGGCGAAGAAATGACGGCCGTCGCCTTCGACTTCGAGGTGCTCGCAGGACAGGCCGGCGGCAATGAAATCGCGGACTTGGGTGGGGGTGGGATCGGCCATGGTGCGCGAGATTGTAGCGGCATCGGCATCGGCCTATGATCTTACTTTCGTCTTACTCTTGAGGTATCCGATGGAAGCCATCCCAACGACACGCATGTCCAGCAAGGGGCAAATCATCATCCCCAAGCCCTTGCGCACCCTGTACCACTGGGCACCCGGCACCGAGCTGGAAGTCATCGACGTCGGAGATGGCCTGCTGCTGCGCCCGCGTGTCGCGTTTCCCGCCACCCGACTGGACGACGTGGCCGGCTGCCTGCCACACACCGGCTCGGCGCTGACCGACGACGACATCGCTGCTGCGTTGGCGAAGGGCGTGAAGGAGCAGTGGCTTGATCGCGATTGACACCAACGTTGTCGTGCGCTTCCTCGTCGCCGACGAGCCGGCGCAGCACGCCGCCAGCACCCGCCTGCTGCGCGAGCACGAGGTGTTCGTGCCGGACACGGTGGTGATCGAGACCGAGTGGGTGCTGCGCTTCGCCTACCGGTTCGAGCCGGCACAGGTGGTGCGCGGCCTGCGCGGACTGTTCGGATTGCCGAACGTGCATCTGGCGCAGGCCGCCCCGATCGCGCAGGCGCTGCGGTGGCATGAAACGGACGGGCTGGATTTCGCCGACGCGCTCCATCTGGCGCAGAGTCAGCACCTCGCCGCGCTGAAGACCTTCGACCGGAAGTTCATCCGGCGGGCAACGATGCTGGGCACCTGCCGCGTCGAAGCGCCGGATTGACCGACGAGGCGAATACCCGCCTCAGTGCCGCAGCTTGTACCCGCTCGCCAGCAGCCGCAGCGCCACCGTCGCGATCACCAGGAAGCTGACCGACACGACCCCCAGGCTCACCCACGGCGACACGTCGCTGACGCCGAAGAAGCCGCGCCGGAAGCCGTCGATCATGTAGAAGAACGGGTTCAGGTGGCTGATCTGCTGCCAGATGCCGGGCAGCGAATGCACCGAATAGAACACGCCCGACAGGAAGGTCATGGGCATGATGATGAAGTTCTGGAACGCCGCCATCTGGTCGAACTTGTCGGCCCACAGCCCGGCGATCAGGCCCAGGCTGCCCATCATTGCCGCGCCCAGCACCGCGAACACCAGGGCCCACCACGGCTCGGCCATGCGCAGCGGCGCGAACCACACCGTCACCGCGAACACGCCGAACCCCACCACCACGCCCCGCACCACCGACGCACCGACGTAGGCGACAAACCACGCCCAGTGCGACAGCGGCGAGACCAGCAGGAAGACCAGGTTGCCGGTGATCTTGCTCTGCACCAGGCTGGAGGAGCTGTTGGCGAAGGCGTTCTGCAGCACGCTCATCATCACCAGCCCCGGGATCAGGAAGCTGGTGTAGCCCACCGAGTCGTAGACCTTCACATGGTCTTCGAGCACATGGCCGAAGATCAGCAACCGACCTTCCAGAAGCGCAGCACCTCCTTGTAGAACAGCGTGCCGGCGCCCGCGAAGAGCGGGTTCGTGGAGGTCGAAGTCATCGTCGTGGTCGTTGCGGACGTGCTCATGCGCGGCCTCCTTGCATGATTTCGAGGAACACGTCTTCAAGGTCAGCGCGGCCGATTTCGAGGTCTTCCAGCCGCACACCGGCCGTGCGCAGGCGTGCCAGCAGTTGCTCGACCTCGGCCGCGTCGTGCGCCTTGACCTGCGCGATGCGGCCGGTGACGCGGGCGTGGGCGGCGATGTCGGCGGGCAGCGCGTCGTCGGTCTTGAAGCGCAGCATCGTGCTCGACGTGCCCGCGAGCAGGTTGCTGGTGCGGTCGAGCGCGACGA
>JBEEMX010000369.1:0-4023 GCA_041192465.1 Pseudomonadota bacterium
CTCCACTGGCCACGCAGATGCTGGTGTGCGCGGTGGTCGGCGGTCTGGCGATGGCCCTGCTCTGGCAGTGGCGGCGACGCCAGCGCCAGGCCGGCACAGGACAAGCCTCCTCTACCAACGACCTTGACATCGGACAGCGTGTCCACGTCAACCACTGGCCACACGGCGGGCTGGCGACGGTGCATTACCGCGGCGCGCCTTGGCAAGCCGAATGGACCCGCGCCGGCTCGGACGCGGCGCCTCCCACCGGCCCCGGGGACTACGCCATCGTCGCCGTGAACGGACCCCGTCTGGTGCTCGGCCCGCTCGATCCCCATCGCCCGCATCCCCTGCCCCGCCAACCCTGATCCACCCTGAAAGAGCCGTCATGGACATGCTTGCGCTGGTCGTTCTGGCCGTGGTCATCCTCTTCGTCGCCCGGTCGCTCAAGGTCGTGCCCCAGCAGAACGCCTGGGTGGTCGAGCGCCTGGGCAAGTACCACGGCACGCTGTCGCCGGGGCTGAACATCCTGATCCCCTTCGTGGACCGGGTGGCATACAAGCATTCCCTGAAGGAGATCCCGCTGGATGTCCCCAGCCAGGTCTGCATCACGCGCGACAACACGCAGCTCAAGGTGGACGGCATTCTCTACTTCCAGGTGACGGACCCCATGCGCGCGAGCTACGGCTCGTCCGACTACGTGAGCGCCATCACCCAGCTCTCGCAGACGACGCTGCGCTCGGTGATCGGCAAGATGGAGCTGGACCGCACCTTCGAGGAGCGCGAGATCATCAACGCCTCGGTGGTGTCCTCGCTGGACGAGGCGGCGCTGAACTGGGGCGTCAAGGTGCTGCGCTACGAGATCAAGGATCTGACGCCGCCCAACGAGATCCTGCACGCCATGCAGCAGCAGATCACCGCCGAGCGGGAAAAACGTGCCCTGATCGCCGCCTCCGAGGGCCGCAAGCAGGAACAGATCAACATCGCCAACGGCCAGCGCGAATCCTTCATCGCCCGCTCCGAGGGCGAGAAGCAGGCCGAGATCAACAAGGCCAACGGGGAAGCCGCCGCGATCACGCTGGTGGCCGATGCGACCGCGGACGCCATCCGCAAGATCGCCAGCGCCATCCAGCAGCCCGGCGGCGCCGAAGCCGTGCAGCTCAAGGTCGCGGAAAAGGCCGTCGATGCCTACGCCCAGCTCGCGCAGAAGAACAACACGATGATCGTGCCCGGCAACATGAGCGAGGTCGCCGGGCTGATCGGCACCGCGATGGCGCTGATGCGCAAGCCGCCCGCAGCGACCGCCCCTGCAGCGGGTACGGGTCAGTCGTCGTCCTGAGCGTCCAGTCCGGGGAACAGCACGTCGGTGTAGCCGAAGCGGCTGAAATCCCGGATGCGCATCGGGTAGAGCGTGCCGATCAGGTGATCGCATTCATGCTGCACCACCCGGGCGTGGAAACCGCTGACTTCACGCTCGATGCGGTTTCCGGCCGTGTCCCACCCGGTATAGCGGATGCGCGACCAGCGGGGCACGACACCGCGCAGGCCCGGCACGGACAGGCAGCCTTCCCAGCCCTCATCCTCTTCGCCGGACAGTGCCGTGACGGTCGGATTGATCAGCACGGTGCGCGGCACGGGTGGTGCATCCGGATAACGCTGGTTGCGCCTGAAACCAAAGATCACCACAGCCAGATCGACACCGATCTGCGGCGCAGCGAGCCCAGCGCCCTGCACCGACTCCATGGTCTCGAACAGGTCGGCCACCAGGGTGTGCAGCGCAGGACTGTCGAAGGATTCGACACGCCGCGCTACCCGCAAGAGGCGCAGGTCTCCCATCTTCAGAATGTCTCGTACGGTCATGGATACTTGTTGTTCAGGGCGATGCACACACGATACCGCAGCTTGGCCAGGCCCTTGACCACCGAGGTCAGTTCAGCTTGATGTGAGAATATTGGCGTTTTGAATCCATTGATGGAACTGGAGTCCAAGCCTTGATCCACCGCTGGATACACCGACGCGCCTTGCTGGCCTGGCTGCTGCTGCCCTGGCTGGCGATGCTGCTCGCTGCTGTCGGCATTGTCGCGGTCGATCTGACGCTGGGCGATGGCGTCACCATGCAGGACTGGAACCTGCGCCCGCACACGGATTGGTTCTGGCAAGTACTGGGGGATCTGCCGCTGTTGCTGGTCGGCTTGTACGGCTGCGGCACTGTTGCGTGGGCACTCGGTGTCCTGATGGGAGGACGCTCGGCACGGCGGTCTTCACTGGTACTCGGTCTCCTTTGCGGGGCGGCGGGGTTGGCCGCCAGCAGCCTCGTCGGCCTCACCTGGCACCGCCCCACGTCGCTGGTGCTTGGCACCGTGGCCTTCTTCACCGGCGGGCTGTACACCGCGCTGACCCACCGTCCCAGACTGCGCGTACAACGCCGGCTGCCACGCACGGCTCCGGTACCGCCGCCGCCGCTACCCCCTGTCCCACCCGTACGGCCGCCTGTCGTGGAGCCTGTGCCGACCCTGATGCGCCATGAGCCACCGACCACTCAGCCTGTTGAATACTGAGGCTGCGCTGCCGCAGCGCCAGATCGGTGCGCTTGCAATGGTGCTGGTGCTGGCGCTGGCGGGCGTATCTGGCACCAGCGTCGGCGCGACCCACGCTTGGCTGGTGGCGGGTGAACCCGATAGCCAATCCATCCAGCCACGCAGCGAAGCGACCGCACTGTGGGTTTCCGATACCGTGCGCAGCGTGTCCACCGGTGCGGTGCTGCAGACCCTGCTCGCGGACCCGACACCCGAGCTGTTCGATCGGTCTGGCCAGCGGCTGGTGGATGGCGCCACGCCGCTGCAACCGCTTGCGCGGGTATTCGGCCAGCAGGCATTCAATGCCGGGCCAACCCGGCGTCTGCGGATCAGCGCCGCGGTGGTCGGTGCCCGCGCGGACATGGTGTCTGCGGCGCTGGACAAGGAATTCGCCACCCTGCGACCGACTGACCGAGGGCTGTTCTTTTACGCTGGTCCTGGTCAGGCCGACCCCAGCGACGCCGCGGGCAACACACTGCGCCTGTGGGACAACTCGGCACTGTCGGTGCGGGAGCTGGATGCCCTGAGCAGCCACGCACCCATCACCGCACCAATGCGCTTCGTGCTCACCCAATGCCACTCCAGCGGCTTTCAGCGCCTGATCAGGCCGTCCGCGCGCGATCAGCGCAACCTGGGACGCCACAACCGCTGTGCATTCACGTCCGAGCCCATCGACCACTTGAGCCACCGTTGCCCGGTCGCCCCTGCCGACACCGAAGCCGGCGAGGACCGCGACTACGCCAGCCAGTTCTTTTCGGCGCTCGCTGGCCGCACACGGGCTGGAATGCCGCTGCGGCGCTCGCCGGATCTGGATGGTGACCACACGGTGACACTGCACGAGGCCCACCTGCACGCTATCGTCGAAGGCGATGGCATTGACTTGCCTCGCTCGTCCACGGAAACCTACCTGGAACGGTGGCAACCCATGTGGTTGCGCTATCTGGACACCGTCAGCGAACCGGACAACGAGTATGGCCGCGTTGCGCAGGCGCTGGCGGAGCGCCTGCATCTGCCGCTGCGCGGCCGCGCGCTGGTCGATGCATTGGAAACCCGGCAGAAGGAGCTGACCGCGCGCTTGCAGCGTCTGGCCGATGAGTCCCAGCGCGCAGGCACCGACATTGACCGCTTGCAGACAACCCTCCGCCGTGCGCTCACCCAACGCTGGCCCGCAGCAGCCCACCCACACACCGCCGGCTACGCACGGTTTCTGGCGAACGACCTGGGCGCGGCGCAGGCGTTCGTGCTGAGCCAGATTGCCACCTACCCCGCGCTGGTCGCGCGGCAGGAGCGACAAGCCCAGATTGTTCAGGATCGCCTCGCACTGGACCGCAGCCTGACGCAGTTGGACAAGCTGATGCGGCTGCGCGAGCTGGCGCGCCTGCGCGTGCAGTTCGACCGCCACGCAACCGAGCAGGCGCGCCAGGAGCTGGAGCGCCTGACCCGCTGCGAAAACACGCCGCTGTAGTGC
>JBEEMX010000370.1:0-4021 GCA_041192465.1 Pseudomonadota bacterium
GCGACGAAGAGGATGCCGTTCAGGTAATAGCGGATGTCATGCACCGCCATCGCGAAATGCACCTGATCGATCAGGCCCTTGAGCGTCTTCTGCGGCACGCTGAAGGTGGGGCCGAAATCGGCGGCTTCCTGCACCAGCGGGAAATCGTCCGCCGGCAGCGTCTGCAGCGTGAAGCGGCTTTTCCCCCCCTGCAGTGTCAGCTTGTTCTGCGCGGCGCTGAGCGAGACGATCTGATCGGGCGGCAGCGTGCGCAGGATGTCGATGAGCTTGCGCGCACCCACGGTCGTGCTGAAGTCGCTCTTGTCGCCGTCCATCGGCGCACTGGTGCGGACCTGGATCTCCAGGTCGCTGGTGGTGAACTCGCACTGCCCGGCGTGGCGGCGGATCATCACGTTGGCCAGGATGGGCAGGGTGTGGCGGCGCTCGACGATGCCCGAGACGGCCTGCAGGGCGGCGAGGAGCTTGTCCTGCGGAGCTTTCAACACGATCATGATGGGAGGGTCTTTCAGCCTGCGAGCCTTGCGGCTCAGCCTTTGAGGGTCTGTTCCAGGACGTGGAGCTGCTGGTTGAGTTCGGTGTTCTTCTGGCGTTCGGCGGCGATCTTGCGGACCGCGTAAAGCACCGTCGTGTGGTCGCGCCCGCCGAACAGGTCACCGATCTCGGGCAGGCTTTTCTGGGTCATTTCCTTGGCCAGGTACATCGCGATCTGGCGCGGCCGGGCGATGCTGGCCGGGCGCTTCTTGCTGTACATGTCGCCGATCTTGATCTTGTAGAAGTCTGCCACTGTCTTCTGGATATTCTCGACCGAAATCTGGCGGTTCTGGATGGACAGCAAGTCTTTCAGCGCCTCACGGGCCAGCGCGATGTTGATGTCCTTGTGGCTGAAGCGCGAGTAGGCCAGCACCTTGCGCAGCGCGCCTTCCAGCTCGCGCACATTGGCGCGCACGTTCTTGGCGATGAAGAAGGCCACGTCCTCGGGCATGTGGCTGTGCTCGGCCCCTGCCTTTTTCATCAAGATCGCCACCCGCATCTCCAGCTCCGGCGGCTCGATGGCGACTGTCAGGCCTGCGTCGAAGCGCGAGGTCAGGCGTTCGTCGATGTCCACCAGCCCCTTGGGGTAGGTGTCGCTGGTCATGATGATGTGGGCGCGCTTGGTCAGCAGCGCCTCGAAGGCGTTGAAGAACTCCTCCTGCGTGCGGTCCTTGCCGGCGAAGAACTGCACGTCGTCGATCAGCAGCAGGTCGAGCGAGTGGTACTTGGCCTTGAGTTCGTCGAAGGTCTTGCGCTGGTAGTTGCGCACCACGTCGGAGATGAACTGCTCGGCGTGCAGGTAGAGCACGCGGGCGTCCTTGTGCTCCTTGAGCAGCGCGTTGCCGACGGCGTGGATCAGGTGCGTCTTGCCCAGGCCGACGCCGCCGTAGAGGAACAGCGGGTTGTACATGCCGCCCGGTGAACCGACAACGTGCAGCGCGGCGGTGCGGGCCATCTGATTGGCGCGACCCGGCACAAGTGTGTCGAAGGTGAGGGCAGGGTTGATGCGGCCTCGGGTGGCAGACGGTGCCGTGGGGGGCGGCACGGTCGGGATGATGATGGCGGGTGCGCCGAGCATCCGGCTGGCGCGCGGCCCAGTGCCTTCGCTGGCACTCAGGGTAGGCGCGGGTGCTGCGGTGGGCTGCAGGTCGGACATTTGCGGCGCGGCGACCGCTTCGGTGATCTTGGTATTCGCTACACGCTTGCGCCGTGAAGCGACGGCAGCAGACGCCTTGGCCAGCGCGGAAGCGGCGGAAATTGCACCACTCGACAAGGGCTGTGGCAGTGAACCCGATGACGAGGGGGCGGGTTCGGCGGGGGGCTCGGCGGCGGCGGTGGCTGCCGGGGTGGTGGCCGTGGTGCGGCGTGCAGAGGCGGTGCGTGGCGCGGACTTGGGTGCAGCGAGGGATTCGGCGAGTGGGGCCTGGTGTTCGGCTGCGGCTGGCAGCGTCAGTGATTCGTGCAGCCCAGGCATGCTCGGCAGCGCCCGACCGACATCGCTCCCGTTCAAGAAGGTCGCGCGCGAGCGGGTGCGGTGGCTTGTGGAACGGGTTGTGCTGCTCGGTGAGGCCAGTTCCACCTCAATCGAATGCAACTGCGGTGGCGGCAGGAAGCCGATCATTGACATCTGCACGGGTGGGGCTGGCGGCGGTGGTGCAGGCGCGGGGGGCTCGGGCGGACGGGGCACAGGATCGCTGGCGTTGCCCAGTGACAACTCCAGCCGCACCGGTTTACCGGCGATTTCGCTCAGCAGCCGCTCGATCCGCGTGGCGAATTGCGAGCGGATCCAGTCCATCTTGAATCGGTTGGGCACACGCAGACCCACGAGGTAGCCTTCCCCGGTCGCCGACACTTCGGCAGGCGGCAGCGGGCGAAACCACGTGTTGAACTGCTGTGCCGGCAGCTCGGCGGCGAGGCGCTCACAGCCTCGTTGCCACAGGTCCAAGTGCATGTTCTAAAAATTGTGGACAACCTCAAGAGAAGGGGCGCGATTGTATCGACATCACGCAACCCCGGTTGAGGTTATCCACAGTTTCGAGCGGAGGGTCAATCCCCTCGCGCGGCGAGTCAGTACGTGGCAAGTCGTTGACTTTTCAAGGGGGGTTTGCTGTAATCGCGGGTTTCCCGAATTGGTGCCAGAGGGGCGCTCAATCGGACTAGGCTAGAGGATTCAAAAATGAAACGCACCTACCAACCGTCGAAGGTTCGCCGCGCCCGTACCCATGGCTTCATGGTGCGCATGAAGACCCGTGGTGGCCGCGCTGTGCTGAATGCACGCCGCGCCAAGGGCCGCAAGCGCCTGGCTGTCTGAGACACCGGGCGTCCAGCGCCCGTTGCGACACGGTGAGCGTTGCCCAATCCATGG
The DNA here is from genome assembly GCA_041192465.1 of Pseudomonadota bacterium. Classification (GTDB taxonomy): domain Bacteria; phylum Pseudomonadota; class Gammaproteobacteria; order Burkholderiales; family Burkholderiaceae_C; genus Sphaerotilus. The sequence goes on from JBEEMX010000370.1 coordinate 2,897, forward strand.
CCCTGACACCCTTGACCGGGGCGGCTCGGTTCGAGTTAGCCATGGCAGTTCGTCCCATCGCGCGCAGTGCCCATTTCATGGTGCATCACCTCGCGATAAAAAAGTTGTCAACAGGCCACACCCCCTCCTCGTCTGAGGTCGTGGCTGTCAATGAGCCTGTGGATAACTCTGTGGATGACCTTCGGGAAATGACCGCGCTGCGTCTGGGTCTGGTCGTGCCGAAGCGACATGCTCGGCGCTCAGTGACCCGCACGCTGGTGAAGGTGCAGATCCGTGCTGGCATTCGGCGCCACCTGGATTCCCTGGTTGCAGGGGACTGGGTGGTGCGTCTGCGTGCGCCCATCGACCGCAAGCAGTTTCCGAGCGCCCGCTCGGAAACGCTGGCGGCGCTGCTGCATGCGGAAATCGACGCGCTGCTGGGTGATGCCACCCGACGGGCGCGCCGCGCGTTGGTACAAACCGCGCCGGACCGGGTGGTCTGACGGTTGCCCTGCCAGTGCATGACGGACTGCGACTCCGACCATCTGGCGCCGCGCCACCGTCTGCACTCCTTGCCTCGGCAGGGCTTGATCGGGTTGGTGCGCGGCTACCGGTTGTTGCTGAGCCCCTGGCTGGGTTCGTCCTGTCGTTTCGAGCCGACGTGTTCGGCCTATGCGCTGGTGGCGCTGGAGCGACATGGTGCGCTGCGTGGTGGTGTGCTGACACTCGGACGCATCGCACGCTGCCATCCCGGGTGCGCGGGCGGGCATGATCCGGTCCCTGACCAGTCGCATCGACTGTTTTCTTCCTTTCGAAAGACACCTGTATGACCGGTTTGACCGATACGCGGCGCGCTGTGCTGTGGGGCGTTTTCTCCGTCTCGCTCGTGATGCTGTGGGATGGCTGGAGCAAGCACAACGGGCAACCGTCGATGTTTGCGCCACCGCCGCCCGCTGTGATGGCACCGGCGCAAGCGGGGGCCGCTGGTGTGCCGGCCGCCGCTGCGGCGTCGGCTGCAGCCGTGTCTGGGGTGGCGGTCTTGCCAGCCGCCGCGGCAGGTGTGCCAGCCTCGCAGAAGGTCGAAGTCACCACCGATCTGGTGCAGGCGACGTTCGACACGCGCGGCGGCTCCATCGTCCGCATGGC
>JBEEMX010000371.1:0-3997 GCA_041192465.1 Pseudomonadota bacterium
GGTGGCGACCAATGCGCAGGTGCAGCATTTCCGGGAGCAAGGCCGGCCCGCGTTTGCCGTGAATCCGCTGGAGATCGCCGCCGGGGTCGATGTGGTCGGACAGGCGCTGGACTGGGCTGCGCCGCTGCTGGCGCAAGGGCCGGTGCTGGTCTATGCCACGGCAGACGCGGAAGCCGTCCGCGCAGTGCAAGCGCAACTCGGTGTGGCCGAAGCCGGCGCGTTGGTGGAACACGCGCTGTCGCGCATCGCCGCAGGCCTCGTGCAAGCCGGGGTGCGGCAACTGGTTGTCGCGGGCGGGGAAACCTCCGGCGCGGTCGTGCAGGCGCTGGGCGTCACGCAGATGGCGATCGGGCCGCAGATCGATCCGGGGGTGCCGTGGACCGCGGTGACTTCGCCGGTCTGCCCTGGCGAGACGGTGCATGTCGCGCTGAAGTCCGGGAACTTCGGGCGCATCGATTTCTTTGGAAAGGCGTTCGACCTGCTGTGAACGATACTGATCTTCGCCTTCGCGCCGAGATCTGCCGCGTCGGCGCCTCGCTGTTCACCCGCGGCTACGTCCACGCGAGCGCCGGCAACATCAGCGTGCGCACCGACGATGGCGGCTTCCTGATCACGCCAACCGACGCCTGCCTCGGCACGCTGTTGCCCGAACGGTTGGCCTGTGTCAACGCCGACGGCGTGCAGACCAGCGGCGACCGCGCCTCGAAGACGCTCGCGCTGCACCGCCGCATCTACGCCGCCGACCCCGACGCCCGCTGCGTCATCCACACGCACTCGACCCACCTCGTCGCGCTGACGCTGGCCGGCGTCTGGCACCCGGACGACATCGTGCCGCCGATCACGCCGTACTTCGTGATGAAGGTCGGCCACGTCCCGCTGATCCCCTACCACCGCCCCGGTGACCCGGCCGCCGCCGCCCTCGTCGCCGAGCGGATCGCGGCCAGCCGCGCCGCCGGCACCCCGCTGCGCGCCGTGATGCTCGACCGCCTCGGCCCCAACGTCTGGCACCGCAGCCCGGCCGAAGCCAGCGCCGTGCTCGAAGAGCTGGAGGAGACGGCGCGGCTGTGGCTGCTGACCCGCCCCGCCCCGCTCACCGACGCGCAGATCGACGAGTTGCGACAGCATTTCGGCGCACGCTGGTAACGATGGCCCACCTCCCGTACCCGATCACCAAGGGCCACTGGCTGGCGCCTGAGGTGCGGTTCCACACGGGCGAGGTGATGCCGACGCTGCGCATGGCGTACACCACCTTGGGGAACCCGGACGGCGAGCCGGTGCTCGTGCTGCATGGCACCAACGCCAGCGCGGCCAGCCTGCTCACCCCGGCGTTCGCGGGCGCGCTGTTCGGCCCCGGCCAGCCGCTGGATGCCCGCCATCACCGCCTCATCCTGCCCGACGCGATCGGCTCGGGCGCGTCGGCCAAGCCCTCCGACGGTCTGCGCACCGCCTTCCCGCGTTACCACTACGGCGACATGGTGGACGCCCAGCACCGGCTGCTGACGGAGCACCTGGGCGTGCGCCACCTGCGGGCGGTGATCGGCTACTCGATGGGCGGGATGCACGCATGGCTATGGGCACAGCGGTATCCGAGCTTCATGGACGCGATCGTGCCGCTGGCCGCGCTGCCGTCAGCGATGTCGGGCCGCAACTGGATGCTGCGGCGGCTGCTCATCGAGGCGATCCGCAATGACCCCGAGTGGCACGGCGGTCACTACACCCGGCAGCCGCGCAGTCTGCAATGGGCGTCGCTGTTCTACGGCGTGGCGACCAATGGCGGACACCAGGGTCTGCACAAACTGGCGCCGTCCCGCGACAAGGCCGACGCGCTGGTGGACCAACGCCTGAATGCCCCGTTCGTCGGCGACGCCAACGACCACCTCTACCAGTGGGACGCCGCCCGCGACTACGACCCCACGCCGGGGCTGACGCGCATCGAAGCCGCCGTACTCGCCATCAACTCCGCGGACGACGAGCGCAACCCGCCCGAGCTGGGCCTGCTCGACGCCGCGCTGAAGCGCCTACGGCACGGCCGCGCCCTGCTCCTCCCCGGTAGCCCCGATACCACCGGCCACAGCACCGTGTTGCAGGCCGCTCTCTGGACCCCAGCGTTCGCCGATTTCCTGGCCGAGGTGCCACGGCGGACATCCCCCTCGTGACGTGAGAGAACCACCCCCGCCATGCCCCGTTTCGCCGCCAACCTGTCGATGCTCTACAACGAGCACCCCTTCCTCGACCGCTTCGCCGCCGCCGCTGCGGATGGTTTCGAGGCCGTCGAATACCTGTTCCCCTACGCCTTCGAGTCCGCCGAGATCGCCCGGCGGCTGGCGGATCACGGGCTGCAGCAGGTGCTGTTCAATGCGCCGCCGGGCGATTGGGACGCGGGCGAGCGGGGCATCGCCTGCCTGCCGGGGCGCGAGGCCGAGTTCCGTGCCAATGTCGAGCGGGCGCTGGTCTACGCCGACGCACTCGGCTGCCCGCGCATCCACGTCATGGCCGGTCTTGCGCCGCAAGGCGTGGAGCGTGCGCAACTGCAGGCGGTCTACGAAGGCAACCTCGCCTGGGCCGCCGGGCAAGCCGCCGCCGCGGGACGGGCGGTGCTGATCGAGCCGATCAATTCACGCGACATGCCCGGCTACTTCCTGAACCGCCAGGACGAGGCCCACCGCATCGTGCAGGCGATCGGCGCCGCGAACCTGCAGGTGCAGTTCGACCTCTACCACTGCCAGATCGTCGAAGGCGACGTGGCGATGAAGCTGCGCCAGCTCCTGCCGACCGGGCGCGTCGGGCATCTGCAGATCGCCAGCGTGCCGATGCGCCATGAGCCGGACCTCGGCGAGCTGAACTACCCCTACCTGTTCGACGTGATCGACGAGGTGTCGGCGGCCTGCGGCTGGCAGGGCTGGGTGGGCTGCGAGTACCGACCCGCCCGCGGTGCGGTGGCGGGCGGCACGTCGGACGGGCTGGGCTGGCTGAATCAGGCCAGCGCGGCGTTCAGGTCGGCTTCCGCCTCGGCGAAACCCTTGGCGACGGCATCGGCGCCCATTGCCAGACCTTCCGCGTAGATGAAACGCACGTCGGTCAGGCCCAGGAATCCCAGCACGCTCTTCAGGTACGGCACCTGCGAGTCGTTCGGCGTATCGCGGTAGAGGCCGCCGCGGGCCAGTGCGACATACACCGTCTTGCCCTTGAGCAGGCCTTCCGGGCCGCTGGCGGTGTAGCGGAAGGTCACGCCGGCCCGGGCGATGGCGTCGATCCAGCTCTTGAGCTGCACCGGCACGCCGAAGTTGTACATCGGCACGCCCAGCACGAGGGTGTCATGGGCCTGGATCTCGGCGATCAGTACATCGTCGAGCGCGACGCGGGCGGCCTGCTCCGGGCTGCGGGCATCGGCCGGCGTGAACAGCGCGCCCAGTGCGGCCTCGTCCAGCAGCGGATGCGGCGTCACGGCGAGGTCACGCAGCGTCAGGGTCGCGCCGGGATTGGCGGCTTGCAGGCGGGCGGTGACCTGATTGGCCACGCGGGTCGAATTCGCGCCGTCGCGGCGGGCGCTGGCGTTGATCTGGAGGATGTTCATGGCGGTGTCCACAGTTTGGAAGGGATGACTGCACTTTAAGCGTCACCAATCTGCGGTGGAATCCGTCCGAATGGATATGATTGTTCCAATCATGGAACAATCCAAGCTCTCCACCGACGCCGCAATCGACCCAAACGACCTGCTCATCTTCGCCCGCGTGGCGGAGCTGGGCAGCTTCAGCCGCGCCGCCGACCAGCTCGGTCTGCCCAAATCGACCGTCTCGCGCCGGCTGGCCGGGCTGGAACAGCGGGTCGGCGAGCGCCTGCTGCTGCGCACGACACGGCGCCAGACCCTCACCGAGTTCGGCACGCAACTGCTGGAACACGCCCAGCAGGTGGCGGCCGAGGTGGCGGCCGTCACAGCCCTGAGTGCCCACCGGCAGGCCGAGCCGAGCGGCCGGCTGCGCGTGTCGATGCCGAGCGA
>JBEEMX010000372.1:0-3996 GCA_041192465.1 Pseudomonadota bacterium
GTCGAGCGGCAGTGCGGCAGGCACCACGCCTTGAAAAGCACCTCGATACAGCGCGGCCTTCAGCGCGTCAGCGTCCTTCACCTGCGCCTGCGCCGCCTGCCGCGCCTCTTCAACCGCCGCAAGCTGGAATTTCAGGTGAGCGGCGATGCGCTGCTGCTCTTCCAGCGGCGGGGACAACAACGGGAACGATCCGAGCACCTGCTGGTTGATCGAAGCGATGCCCGTCGTTTTCTTGGCGTGCGCAAAGAAATAGGCTTTTCCATAGCCAGATCCAATCTGAAGCGACACGAAATCAGGGTCGTAACGATCAACCGGAAACCGCACCCGAAAAATGTGGTTCTGGTGGATGCACAGCGGCAACTGCTCGCGCCAGCAAGTGCCGCGACCCAGCTTGTCCAGATCGCCGCCTTCCGTCAGCAGCAAATCCCCGTCGCGCAACTGCCACTTCTCGATTTCCCGTCGAGTGGCCTGCACGGTCTTGATTTCCGACAAGTCAAGGCTGCCATCCTGCACATTCGCAACCCGCAGATAGGGCACCGACACAAGTTCGGTTTCTTTTGTTTTTCGTCCCAGCGTGATGCCAGCGGAAATTTCAGCGACATCCCGCAATGGAAAAAACGGCCAATTCGTCATGCCCCAAACAACCTCATCTTCACATCCATCACCACCTCCGCCGCCCGCCCCAGCGGCTTCAGCGCCGCCAAGCCGCCAGCGCGCTTGATTTCCGGGACGTTCCACAGTTCGGACGACTCCAGCGCCAGCGTGCCGCCCGCCGCGAACTGGTGGCCGAAGCCGCGCAGCACGATCGCGGACTTTTCGTCCATCGACGCGAACCACGGCGCCTGCGCACTCAGGAACGCCTGCGCCCGCTCGGTCTGCTGCAGCGCCGGCGCCCGGTAGCCGTGGTGGGCGAACAGGTCGAAGGTGTCGAACGCCTTCATGCCGGTCAGTTCGCGCACCGTCTCGGGCGAGTAGTGCGCACCGAGCAGGTGGTCGATCAGCGCCCGCCGCCGCCGTGCCTCGACCCACAGGCCGCGGAACTCCTGCAGCGTCGCCGCCTCCTTCAGCACCCGCTCGACCATGCCCTGTCGGTACTCGTCCAGCGGCACCTTCACGTCACGCATCACGCCGTCCACCTCACGCGCTTGCAGGATGAAGCGCCCGACCTGATCGACCGTGATCCCTTCCTCCGTGCGCAGTTCAGGCAGCGGCGGCCCATTGCGGTCGTCGTCTGTCTCGTCGTCGTCGTCCCCATCGCCATCCCCGCCCAGACGCACACGAGGCTTGCGTGCCACCGTCAGGAACTCGGTGCCGAACAGGTCGGTCACGCCGGTGTAGTCATAGAGCCAGAACTTGAACTTGCGCGTCGGCTCGTGCAGCCGCGTGCCCCGCCCGACCATCTGATAAAACAGGATGCCCGACGCCAGCGAGCGGAAGAACACCACCGCGTTCAGCCGCTCGATGTCCACGCCAGTCGCCAGCAGATCGACCGTGCAGGCGATGAAACACCGCTCGCCCGAGCCGCGCATCGGCTCCAGCAACTCGGCGCCACCGCTGGCCGTGCATTTGAAGGCGTAGTGCTCTTTCGGCGCCCGCCCCTGCTGCGCGCACCAGTCGGCGTACAGCCGCTGCATCTGCAGGGCCACCCGGTCGGCGTGCAGGTCACGGGTGCAGAAGATGATGGCCTTCTGCTCCGGCCCGCCGCAGGCACACAGCCGCGCAAACAGGTCGGCACACATCGCCTCGATCCGCTCGGGCAGGATCAAATCGTCGTCGAACTGACGCGCCCCGTACTGGGCCTGGAGTTCCTCGATCGGCAGCGCCTGCCCGGTGCGCACGTCGGTCACGCCGATCGCCTCGATCTCCTCGCGGGTGAAGATGCGTCCGTCGATCGAAGGTTTCAGCCGCACGATCTCGCAGGCCGAGAGGTAGCCGTCCTCCTGCGCCTGGATCAGCGTGTACTCGTAGACCGGTGCCCCGAAATAGGCGAGGTTGTTCGCGGTGATGCGCTCGTCCTCGGCCGTGGCTTCGGCAATGGCCGGCGCCTGCGGCCCGTGCTGACGCGGTGCCCGCAACTGGCGCGGCGTGGCGGTCAGGCCGATCTGGATTGCCTGCGGATTGCGCCGCAGCACCTCCGACCAGCGCCCCCAGGCCGAGCGGTGGCACTCGTCGATGACGATGACCGAAAAGGCGTTCTCGCCGTAGTGGCGGCTCAGGAAGCTGTCGGCCCCCGGCGCGCCGTCGTCGCCCGGCTCGCCGTCGATGCCGAGCGTCTGGTAGGTGGCGATGTGGACGCGGGCGTTGCGGGCGGCGTTGTCGCCCTGCTCGGTGCGCACTGCCCGCACGCTGCCCTTCGGAAACGCCCGGCCGAGCTTGTCCATCGCCTGCTCGCGCAACTCGTCGCGGTCGCACAGGAACAGCGCCGGCTTGGCCAACCGCCCGGCCTCGTGCAGCCGCCACAGCAGGTTGGCGGCGATCACCGTCTTGCCCGCCCCGGTGGCGAGGCTCATCAGCACCCGCGTCGGCTCGCCCGCCTGCTCGCTGCGCAGGATCTTCTCGAACGCAGACCGGATCGCGGCGTCCTGGTAGTAGCGCGGCCGGTCGAAGGCGGGGCTGTCGGGCTGGAACAGGATGGCAGCGCCGGGCGAGGCCAGATCGACGCCGCTGTCACGCACGTAGCGTGCGGTCAGCTCGGTGTGCGTCGGGAACTCGTCGAGCGGGCGCACGTCGCCGGGCTGCTGCGTGGTGCGGTCGAACTCGGCGTAGCGGTGGCCGTTGGTGCTGAACACGTAGCGCACCGTGTGGCGGGCGGCGGTGCCGCTGTAGTAGCCCTTGGCTTGCTGCATCCCCTTGAGCGGGTCGGCGTTCTCGGCCTTGGCTTCGATCACGCCAACCGGCAACGGCACGGGTGCGCCGGGTGGGTGGATGCACAACAGGTAGTCGGTGCGGCCTTTGCCGGAACGGCGCCGGCCTTTCAGGTCATCGGTCGCAGGCTCGACCGGCGCGGGGGTCTCCACCCGCAGTTTCCAGCGTACGTCGTAACCCTTGCTCCTCAGCATCGGGTCGATGCGCCACAGGCGCGTTTCCGCTTCGTTATGGTGCTCTGCCATGTCCGATCACCCCCTTCATTCTTTCTTGTCTTCTTTGTCTGCGGGCGCAGATGCCTAGAATCGGCCCATGCCCACCATCGCCATTTTCTTCGGCATCGTTGTGCGCATGTGGCACGACGACCATCCACCTGCCCACATCCATGCGGAGTATCAGGGCTTCGAAGCACTGATCGCCATCGAGACCGGGGAAGTGGTCCAGGGCAACCTGCCGCGCAAGGTCGCTGCCATCCTCAAGGAGTGGTGTGCCACCCACCGCGACGAACTGCGCACCAACTGGGGTCGGGCACAACGCTTCGAACCGCTGGAACGCATCCAAGGAGCTGACCGTGATTAAGGTTCTCACCATCGACCATGCTGGAGACCACCAACTGGTCCTGATCTTCTCGAACGGTACGCGAGGACGTTTCGACGCCGCCACCTATTTGTCTACGCGCCAAGGCCCGTTGCTGGAGCCGCTGCGTCAGGCCGACTACTTCCGGCGCTGCTTCGTCGAAGCTGGCGCGGTCTGCTGGCCAAATGGGCTGGAGTTGAGCGGCGCAAGGGCGTTCGAACTCAGCCAGCCGCTCAGTCTGGCGGCCTGAACCGCCAGAGGCTTTCTCAGCCCGCCGCCCGCTTCGCCAGAATCTCGAACGCCGGCAACGTCTTCCCCTCCAGCACTTCGAGGAACGCCCCGCCGCCGGTCGAGATGTAGCCCACGTCCTTCTCGATCCCATACTTGGCGATCGCCGCCAGCGTGTCGCCACCGCCCGCGATCGAGAACGCCGCGCTCTCGGCCACAGCGCGAGCCACCGTTTCCGTGCCATGCGAGAAGGCTTCGAACTCGAACACGCCGACCGGGCCGTTCCACACGATGGTGCCGGCCGCCTTGAGCTGCGCGGCGAGGATG
>JBEEMX010000373.1:0-3979 GCA_041192465.1 Pseudomonadota bacterium
CAAGACGAAGTTCGGGGCAGACGTGCAGATTTACGCACCGTACGTGTACGACGCGCTGAACGTGATGGTGGCGGCGATGGAGAAGGCGGGGTCGAGCGACCCGGCAAAGTACCTGCCGGTGCTGGCCAAGACGAGCGGCTACAAGGGCGTGACGGGCAACATCAGCTTCGACGACAAGGTTGACGTGAAGAACGGCGCGCTGACGATGTTCACCTACAAGGCTGGCAACCGCGAGCAGATCGCCGTCGTGCGCTGAGCCTGCGCGGCGTCTTCCATGGGCACACAGGCCCGTGCCGTATGCTGGCACGTCGCCTGACTCCTGACCCTTGCCAAGGGATGTGCCCGTGGACCACCACTTCCTGACGCCGCTGTTTTCCCCGACATCGATCGTCGTGTTCGCCGGGCCGCCCGACCGGCTCGACGAGGCGCCGGCACTGGCCCGCGGGATGTTGCGCGAGCTGCAGGCCCATGCGTTCGCCGGCACGGTCAGCTTTCTCGATGTCGAGATGACCGGCACCCTGTCGGCGCTGACCCAGTCGCGCGCCGACCTGGCCATCATCGCGCTGCCCCACGAGCGCATCGCCGACGCACTCGACATCGCCGGCCGCATCCGCTGCCGGGCTGCCCTGGTGCTGTCAACGGGTCTTCCCGCCCCGCAATGCGCCCAATTGGAGGCGATCGCCCGCCGGCATGGGGTGTACCTGCTTGGGCCCAACAGCCTGGGCTTACAGCGGCCCCTGCTGAAACTCAACGCCAGCGCCATCGGCCGGCTGGCGGCGCCGGGTCCGCTCGCCCTGGTGTGCCAGTCGGGTGCGCTGACCGCGTCCATCCTCGACTGGGCGGCACGCAACGCGGTCGGGTTCTCCACCGTGGTCTCGCTGGGCGCCAACACCGCGGTCGATCTGCCCCAGGTGCTGGACTTCCTGGCCAACGACGCCGCCACCCAGAGCATCCTCGTCTACATGGAGGGCATCCACGACGCCCGCCGCTTCATGAGCGCACTGCGGGCCGCGGCGTTTGCCAAGCCGGTGGTGGTGATGAAGGCTGGTCGGCAGCCCGCGGGCTCGAAGGCCGCGCTGACCCACTCGGCCAGCATCGTGGGTGCGGACGACGTGTTCGAGGCCGCATTGCGCCGTGCGGGCGTGGTGCGGGTGCGGGCCTTCACGCAGTTGTTCTCGGCGGCCAAGTGCCTGGCCTCGCGCTACAAGCCGGTGGGCAAGGGGCTGGCCATCGTCACCAACGGCGGCGGCCCGGCGGTGCTGGCGGCCGACCGCGCCAACGAGATCGGTCTGGAGGTGGCGCGGCTGGTGGACACGAGCCGCACCGAACTCGCGCCGCAGCTCGCCGCGCACGCCACGCTGGACAGCGTCATCGACCTGGGCGAGGAGGCCACGCCGGCGCAGTTCCGTGCCGCGCTGCTGGCCTGTGCCAAGGACCGTGCGGTGCATGGCGTGCTGGTGATCTTCTCGCCCAAGCTCGACAGCGACCCGGACGCCATTGCGCAGGTGGTCTGCGACACGCTGCACGCCATCGGCAAGCCGGTGCTGACCTGCTGGATGGGCGACGAGCGGGTGCGCGATGCGCGGATCCTGCTCAACGCCGTGGCCATCCCCACCTTCCGCACGCCGGAAGCGGCGGTCGAGGCCTTTGCCAACGTCGCCAGCTTCTACCAGAACCAGCAACTGCTGCAGCAGACCCCGCCGCCGCAGTCCACGCTGGCGCGGCCGGATGTCGAGGGCGCGCGGCTGCTGATCGAGGGGGTGCTGGCCGAGCGGCGGCGGGTGCTGACCGAGATGGAGTCGAAGGCGCTGCTGGCCGCCTTCCACATCCCCGTCACCCGCACCATGCTGGCCCGCACCGCGACCGAAGCCATGCTGATCGCCAGCCAGCTCGGCTACCCGGTGGCCCTCAAGATCGACTCGCCCGACATCAGCCACAAGTCGGATGTCGAGGGGGTGGTGCTCAATGTGCTGAGCGCCACCCAGGTGCGCGATGTCTTCAACGACATGCTGGCCGCCGTGCGCCGCGTGCAGCCGCAGGCGCGCATCAACGGCGTGACCATCCAGCCCATGAGCGGCAAGAAGCGTGGCCGCGAGATCTACATCGGCATGACCACCGACGTGCCCTTCGGCCCGGTGATCACCTTCGGCTCGGGCGGCACGATGATCGAGCTGATCGCCGACCGGGCGATGGAACTTCCACCCCTGAACCAGTTCCTGGCGCACCGGCTGATCGAGCGGGCGCGGGTGTCGGCGCTGCTGGGCGAATGGCGGGGGGCGCCGGCGGCCGATGTCGAGGCGGTCGAGCAGATCCTGCTGCGGGTGTCGGAGATGGTCTGCGAGCTGCCGCAACTGCGCGAGATGGACATCAACCCCATCATCGTGGACCACGACGGCGCGGTGGCGGTGGACGCGCGCATCGTCATCGACCACGCCGGCCCGACCGCCCGTGACTACCAGCACCTGGCCATCCTGCCGTACCCGAGCCGCTACGAGCGCGAATGGCCGATGAAGGGCGGCGACCTCTACACCATCCGCCCGATCCGCCCGGACGACGCCGAGATGCTGCAGACCTTCACCCGCGGTCTGTCGCAGGAGAGCCGCTACTTCCGTTTTGCCAGCGCGATGCACGAGCTGCCGGCGCGCATGCTGGCCCGCTACACGCTCATCGACTACGACCGCGAGATGGCGCTGGTGGCCGTGCATGTCGATCGCCAGCCGGGGGACGACGGCGTGTTCGTCGAGACCGAGCGGATCATCGGCGTGTCGCGCTTCATCACCAACCCGGACCAGACCACCTGCGAGTTCTCGCTGGTGGTGTCGGACGCCTGCAAGGGCCAGGGGCTGGGGTCGCGGCTGATGCTGTCGATCGCCGACTTCGCCCGCCACCAGGGGCTGGCGCAGATCGAGGGGCTGGTACTGGCCAACAACGCCAACATGCTGCGGCTGATGCGTGGCCTGGGCTACGAGGTGCGGCCGTTTCCGGAAGACCCGGACTTCAAGCTGGTGGTCAAGGCGCTGTGAGCCGCGCCGACATGCCCCGCATCGCCCTGGTCGGTGCGGGCCGTGTGGCGCAGGCGCTGGTGATCGCGCTGGCGCGGGCGGGGTGGCCGGTCGTCGCGGTCGGCAGCCGCCATCCCGAGCACCTGTCGGCCGCGACTTATCCACAGCCTTGCACCCCGCAGCAGGCGGTGGATCAGGCTGATCTGGTGCTGCTGACGGTGGCGGACGACGCGATTGCGCCTGTGGCGGCGGCGCTGCGCTGGCGGGCGGGACAGGCGGTGGTGCATTGCAGCGGCGCCACCGAGGTGGCCGCACTCGACCCCGCCGCGCGGGCCGGCGCACAGACCGGCGGCTTCCATCCCTTGCAGATCTTTTCGGACCCTGTGCTGGCGGCCCACCGGCTCGCGGGCAGCACCGCCGCCGTCGAGGCCGGCCCCGCGCTGATGCCGACGCTGCAGACGCTGGCCGCGGCGCTGGAGATGCGGCCCATCGAGTTGCCTGCGGGCATGCGGGTGCGCTACCACGTCGCAGCGGGGTATGCGGCGAGTTTCCTGCTGCCGGTACTGCAGGAGGCCGTGGCGCTGTGGGCCAGCTTTGGTGTGAACGAGGGCGATGCGCTGCGTGCATTGCTGCCGCTGTCGCGCGGCACGCTGGAGGCGGTCGAGGCGCGTGGTCTGGCGGGCGCGGTGTCCGGGCCGCTCGCGCGGGGTGACCTGGGTGTCGTCGAACGCCATCTGGCCGAACTCGACCACCTCGGGCCGCAGCGGGCCGCCTTCTATCGGTTTCTGGCCGCACCACAACCTGCTTTGGCGATACAAGCCGGACGTTTGGATGAGGATTTGCGAAAGCGACTCGAATTTTTACTTCATGCAGGAGACTGTTAAGAAAAAGAACGACACAATTTGCGCAAATTCAGCTTTCATCTGCCATGGCCCGCGTGTCGTCCCCTGCCCACAACCCCTTCTCGACAGCGTCCG
>JBEEMX010000374.1:0-3978 GCA_041192465.1 Pseudomonadota bacterium
CTGACCACTTCGCCGGTCGCGGCCTTCACCAGCGGCGGGCCGCCCAGGAAGATCGTGCCCTGGTTCTTGACGATGATGGTCTCGTCGCTCATCGCCGGCACGTAGGCGCCGCCCGCCGTGCAGGAGCCCATCACGACGGCGATCTGCGCGATGCCCATCGCCGACATCGTGGCCTGGTTGTAGAAGATCCGGCCGAAGTGGTCGCGGTCGGGAAACACCTCGTCCTGCTTGGGCAGGAAGGCACCGCCCGAATCGACGAGGTAGATGCACGGCAGGTGGTTCTGCATCGCGATCTCTTGGGCGCGCAGGTGTTTCTTGACCGTCATCGGGTAGTAGGTGCCGCCCTTCACCGTCGCATCGTTGGCGACGATCATGCATTCGACGCCCTGCACGCGGCCCACGCCGGTGATCACGCCGGCCGCCGGCGCGTCGTTGTCGTACAGGCCGAACGCGGCAAGCTGGCCGACTTCGAGGAAGGGCGTGCCCGGGTCGAGCAACTGGTTCACCCGCTCGCGGGGCAGCAGCTTGCCGCGGGCGGTGTGCTTGGCGCGGGCCGACTCACCGCCGCCGAGTGCGACCTTGGCCGCCTGCACCCGCAGATCCTCGACCAGGGCTTTCATGTGGGCCGCGTTGGCACGGAAGTCGTCCGAGCGCGGGTTGATCTTGCTTTGAAGGGCTTGCATGGCGTGGTCGCTCGGCTTTCGGCTCAGCAGGTTTCGTTGAACAGCTCGCGCCCGATCAGCATCCGGCGGATCTCGCTCGTGCCCGCGCCGATCTCGTAGAGCTTGGCGTCGCGCCAGAGGCGGCCGACGGGGTACTCGTTCGTGTAGCCGACGCCGCCGAGCGCCTGGATCGCCTCGCCCGCCATCCACGTCGCCTTCTCGGCGGTATAGAGGATCACGCCGGCCGCGTCCTTGCGCAGCGTGCGGCTGTGGTCACCCCGGTCACAGGCGCCAGCCACCGCGTAGCCGTAGGCGCGGCACGCCTGGAACGTGGAATACATGTCCGCCAGCTTGCCCTGCATCAACTGGAACTCGCCGATCGACTGGCCGAACTGCTTGCGCTCGTGGACAAACGGCACCACCACGTCGAGGCACGCCGCCATGATCCCGAGCGGCCCGCCCGACAGCACGATGCGCTCGAAATCGAGGCCCGACATCAGCACCTTGGCGCCGTTGCCCTCGCCGCCGAGCACGTTTTCTTCCGGCACTTCGCAGTTGTCGAAGAACAGCGGCCAGGTGTTCGAGCCGCGCATGCCGAGCTTGTCGAGGTGGTGGCCGTGCGTGAAGCCGGCCATGCCCTTCTCGACGATGAAGGCTGTCATGCCGCGCGCGCCCATCTCCGGCTCGGTCTTGGCGTAGACCACCAGCGTGTCGGCGTCGCCGCCGTTGGTGATCCACATCTTCGAGCCGTTGAGCACGTAGCGGTCGCCGCGCTTCTCCGCCTTGAGCTTCATGCTCACCACGTCCGACCCCGCGCCCGGCTCGCTCATCGCCAGCGCGCCGATGTGCTCGCCGCTGATGAGCTTGGGCAGGTACTTGCGCTTCTGGGCTTCGGTGCCGTTGCGGTTGAGCTGGTTGATGCACAGGTTGGAGTGCGCGCCATAGCTCAGGCCGACCGAGGCGCTGGCGCGGCTGATCTCCTCCATCGCCACCATGTGCGCGACGTAGCCCATGCCGGTGCCGCCGTAATCCTCCGCCACGGTGAGGCCGTGGACGCCGAGGTCACCGAGCTTCTTCCACAGCGCGTGCGGGAAGAGGTTGTCGCGGTCGATGTCGGCGGCACGCGGGGCGATCTCGTGCTGGCAGAAGTCGCGCACGGCGTCGCGCAGGGCGGCCACGTCGTCGCCGAGGGGGAACTGGAAGGTGGATTCGAACATGGTGGTTTCCTTTTCAGGCGGGACGGTCTGGCTCAGGCGGTCTTGTGTTCGGCGCGCTGCAGTTCTTCGGTCATGGCGCGGCGCATGACGAACTTCTGCACCTTGCCGGTGATGGTCATGGGCATCTCGGCGGCGTCCACGAAGCGGATGTGGCGCGGCACCTTGTAGTGGGCGATCTGGTCGCGGCAGAACGCCTGGATCTCGTCGGCGGTGCAGAGAGCGCCCGGCCGCAGCACGATCCACGCGCAGACTTCCTCGCCGTATTTCTGGTCCGGCACGCCGAAGACCTGCACCGACTGCACCTTCGGGTGGCGGAACAGGAACTCCTCGACCTCGCGCGGATAGACGTTCTCGCCGCCGCGGATCAGCATGTCCTTCACGCGGCCGACGATGTTGCAGTAGCCCTCGGCGTCGATCGTGGCGAGGTCGCCGGTGCGCATCCAGCCGCCGTCGACGATGGCCTCGCGGGTCTTGGCTTCGTCGCCCCAGTAGCCCTGCATGACGAGGTAGCCGCGGGTCCACAACTCGCCGGGCGTGCCGACCGGGACCGTCTTGAACTCGGCATCGACCACCTTGGCCTCGACGTGCGGCTGCACGCGGCCGACGGTGGTCACGCGGCGGTCGAGCGGGTCATCAAAGCTGCTCTGGAACGACACCGGGCTGGTCTCGGTCATGCCGTAGGCGATGGTGATCTCGGCGAGGTGCATCTGCACGATGACCTTCTTCATCGTCTCGATCGGGCACGGCGAGCCGGCCATGATCCCGGTGCGCAACCGGCTCAGGTCGAAGGTGGCGAAATCGGGATGGTCCAGCTCGGCGATGAACATCGTCGGCACGCCGTGCAGCGCGGTGCAGCCTTCCTCGGACACGGCGGCCAGCGTCGCGCCCGCGTCGAACACCTCGCCCGGAAACACCATCGCCGCCCCGCTCGCCACGCAGGCCAGCACCGCCAGCACCATGCCGAAGCAGTGGTACAGCGGCACGGGGATGCAGAGCTTGTCCGCTTCGGTGAGGCGCATCGCCGCCGCGACAGCGATGGCGTTGTTGACGACGTTGTGGTGCGTCAGCGTCGCGCCCTTGGGGTGACCGGTGGTGCCACTGGTGAACTGGATGTTGATCGGGTCATGGCAGCCGAGCGGGGCCTCGATGGCGTCTAGCGCGGCCACATCGACGGCCTCCGGTGCGGCCAGCACGTCGGCATAACGCAGCATCCCCGGCGTCGTGCCATCGCCCATGCGGATGATGAATTCCAGCGCCGGCAGCTTCGGCGCCACCGTCTGCAGCATCGCCAGGTAGTCCGCCGTGCGCAGCCGCTCGGCCGCGATCACCGCCCGGCAGCCGGAGAGTTGCAGCGCGTATTCCAGCTCCGACAGCCGATACGCCGGGTTGATGTTGACGAGCACCACGCCCAGCCGCGCCGTGGCGAACTGCGTGACCAGCCACTCGACCCGGTTCGGCGACCAGATGCCCAGCCGCTCGCCGCGCCGCAGGCCCAGCGCGTGCAGCCCCGCCGCCAGCCGATCGACTTCCGCCGAGAACTGCCGCCACGTCCAGCGCACGCCCTGCTCGCGGAACACCACCGCTTCGCGTTCACCGCAGCGGGCCACGGCATGTGCCAGAAGCTGCGGGATGGTGTGGTCCGACAGGAGGTGGTCAGTCGTGCCCACCACATGGCTGAATCCGCTCGACGGGGTCATGGCGTTTCCTCACGTCTCATTGTTGAGTATCACTCAATTATTATCCACCCGCCCGCACTAAGATGACAAGATGTCCGCAGAAACTCCTTCGACCGCCCAGCCTGTCCAGCCCGCCCGCCGCCGCGCGCCCGCCAGCGCCAAGTCCGAACAGCGGGTGCGCGACCTGCTGCGGGTGGGCCGCGAGGTCTTGGCCGAGAAGGGCTACGAGCGCGCCACGACCACCGAGATCGCGCAGCGCCTGGGCGTGAGCGAGGCGACGGTGTTCACCTATTTCCACGGCAAGCGGGCGCTGTGCGTGGCCGTGAACAGCGACTGGTACGACGAGATCATCGCGACGATGGAGGACGGCCTGCCGCGCACGCAGCCGATCCGGGCGCAGTTGCACTACCTCGTGCAAACGCA
>JBEEMX010000375.1:0-3976 GCA_041192465.1 Pseudomonadota bacterium
GTCGGGCGGCTCGCCGAAGCGGATGCAGACATCGAAGGCGTCGTCGGTCAGCGGCGGCGGGTTGACCGAGAGCTGGAGCTGTACCTCGACCTGCGGGTATTGCCGCAGGAACCGCGACTCCATCAGCGCCAGGTGCTTGCTCACGGCCGGCCAGCGTCGAGAAGAAGCCCAGGTCGGCGGGCTGGATGGCGTCGGGCATGGTGGTGTGGCCGGGTGGATTGTTGAATCCAGATGAACGATGGTTTCACTTTAGCCCGCCGCAGGTCACGTTTCCAGTCCCTACAGTGTGGCAATGCTTTCCCGCAGCCACACCACAGGACACCCCATGAAGACCTACTCGATCGCAACCATCCCGGGCGACGGCATCGGCAAGGAAGTCGTGCCCGCCGGCCAGCAGGTGCTCCAGGCACTGGCCGAGTCCGGCAGTGGCAACACCTTCCGCTTCGACTTCGAGGACTTCGACTGGGGCGGCGACTACTACCGCCAGCACGGCGTGATGATGCCGGCGAACGGGCTGGACGCGCTGCGCCACAAGGACGCGATCCTGTTCGGCTCGGCCGGCGATCCGCAGATCCCCGACCACATCACGCTGTGGGGCCTGCGCCTGAAGATCTGCCAGGGCTTCGACCAGTACGCCAACGTGCGCCCGACGCGCATCCTGCCCGGCATCGACGCGCCGCTGAAGCGCTGCCGGCCCGAAGACCTGAACTGGGTCATCGTGCGCGAGAACTCGGAAGGCGAATACTCCGGCGTCGGTGGCCGCGTGCATCAAGGCCACCCGATCGAGGCCGCCACCGACGTGACGATGATGACCCGCGTCGGCGTCGAGCGGATCATGCGCTTCGCGTTCAAGCTGGCGCAGAGCCGGCCGCGCAAGCTGCTGACCGTCGTGACCAAGAGCAACGCCCAGCGCCACGCGATGGTGATGTGGGACGAGATCGCCGCCCAGATCGCGCAGGAGTTCCCCGACGTGCGCTGGGACAAGGAGATCGTGGACGCCTGCACCGCGCGCATGGTCAACCGCCCCGCCACGCTCGACACCCTCGTCGCGACCAACCTGCACGCCGACATCCTGAGCGACCTGGCCGCAGCACTGGCCGGCAGTCTCGGCATCGCGCCGACCGGCAACATCGACCCGGAACGCCGCTACCCGTCGATGTTCGAGCCGATCCATGGCTCCGCCTTCGACATCATGGGCAAGGGGCTGGCGAATCCGGTCGGCACGTTCTGGAGCTGCGTGATGCTGCTGGAGCACATCGGCGAGCCGGAAGCCGCCCAGCGCCTGATGGCCGCCATCGAAGCCGTCACCGCCAACCCCGCGCTGCACACCGGCGACCTGGGCGGCACGGCCACCACCGCCGCCGTGACGCAGGCGGTGTGCGAGCAGATCCAAGATGACGCGGAGAAGTTCGGCAAGGTCACAATCGAAGAATGATGCCCGCGCCAACCACCTACCTGCCCTCTCTCCACGAGCCTGCCGCACTGCTGCGGGCGATGTTCGACGCGGCCGTCGCCGCCGCGCAACCCGCCCGCTGCCTGCCGCCGCACTTGCCCGCCGCGCCCGCCAAAGGCCGCTTGATCGTGATCGGCGCCGGCAAGGCGTCGGCGGAGATGGCGCAGGTGGCCGAGGCGCATTACCAGCGGCAGGGCGTGGCGGTCGAGGGGCTGGTGATCACGCGCTACGGCCACGGCGCCCCGTGCGAACACGTCGAGATCGTCGAGGCCTCGCACCCGGTGCCGGACAACGCCGGGCTGGTCGCCGCACAGCGTCTGCGCGAGCTGGTCACCGGCTTGTCAGCCGACGACGTGGTGGTGGCGCTGATCTCGGGTGGCGGCTCGGCGCTGCTGGTCGCGCCCGACGAGGGGTTGACGCTCGACGACAAGCAGGCCGTCCACCGCGCCCTGCTCGCCAGCGGCGCGGGGATCGGCGAGATGAACCTGGTGCGGCGCCACCTGTCGGCGCTCAAGGGCGGCCGGCTCGCGGCGCTGTGCCACCCGGCGACGGTCCACACGCTGCTGATCTCCGACGTGCCAGGCGATGACCCGATCGACATCGCCTCCGGCCCGACGGTCGCCGATCCGACCACCTGCGCCGATGCGCTGGCGACGCTGGCGCGTTACCGCATCGCGCTGCCGGACGCGGTGATGGGGCGGCTGCGCAGCGGGGCGGCCGAGTCGGTCAAGCCCGGCGACGTGCGGCTCGCGGGGCACACCTGCACCATCGTCGCCGCGCCGCGTGCCTCGCTGGAAGCGGCGGCGGAGGTCGCTCGTGCGGCCGGGGTCACGCCTTGGGTGCTCGGCGATGACCTCGAAGGCGAGGCCCGCGCCATGGGCACGACGCTGGCCGGCCTTGCACGCCAGACCGCACGCCACGGCCACCCCTTCCCCGCGCCATGCGTGCTGCTCAGCGGCGGTGAAAGCACGGTGACGTTGCCGACCGACGCCGCCGCTGCGGCCGAGCTGGGCCGGGGCGGGCGCAACGTCGAGTTCCTGCTGTCGCTGGGCGTGGCACTGAACGGCGAGCCGGGCGTCTGGGCGCTGGCCGCCGACACGGATGGCATCGACGGGCTGGAGCCGATCGCGGGGGCCGTGCTGCACCCCGACACGCTGGCCCGCGCCTGGGCGGCGGGGCTGAACCCGCGCACCTGCCTCGACCGGCACGACGGCCACGGATTCTTTCAAGCCATCGGCGACTCGGTGGTGACCGGGCCGACGCTGACGAACGTCAACGACTTCCGGGCGATCCTGATCACCGTCCGTCCGTGATTCGCTTCAGTACGCGGCGTCCGGCTGTCCGCAGAACGCATCCACCGGGCTGATCCCCGTGAACGCCTCTTCGCCCAGCAGCTTGCGCACCACCGCATGCTGCACTGGCAAAGCCGCCGTGTAGGCGTTGACGACACAGGGCATCCGCGGCGCGTCGTACAGGTAGTACGGCTGGCCGAACGACACCAGCGCACACGGGATCTCGTGCCAGAAACGGCGCATCGACGCCTTCCAGTCGCCGTGGACCCGCGCCCAGTCCAGGTAGATGTGCGACTGCGCCAGCAGCGACTCCTGCGCCAGCAGGTAGAGCACGAGGTCGGTGTCGGCGGGCGTCGGTGGCTGCGCAGGATCGAAGGCACGCACTTCGAAGCCCTGCGCCGCCAGCAGCGCGGGAACTTCGAGTTCCTTCGGCGCCTGCCCGGCGAAACCGCCACGCGCCGGATCGGTGACGACGACGATGCGGCGGTGGCGTTCGACGCTGAGCGGCAGCAGCCCGCGCACGTCCTTGACCAGCGTCACGCTCGCACTGGCGACACGGCGCTCCACATCAAGATGTGCCGGCTGGCGGACCACGGCGCGGGCCGTCTCCAGCGGCGGCAGCAGTTCGTCCACGGTCTTGCGGTGCAGCCCCAGCGCCGCTTTCAGGCCGAGCACACGGGTCACGGCTTCCTCGATGCGCGCCTCGATCAGCCGGCCATCCGACAGCGCCCGCATCACATGCCCGAAATCCGTCTCGAACGGACTCGGGAACAGCAGCACGTCGCAGCCATTGGCGATCACCTCGGGGATGCATTCGGCCCGATCCGCCCAGGCCGACAGCCCCGCCATGCCACTCGCGTCCGAGACAATCAGGCCGTTGAAACCGAGTTCACCCCGAAGCAAGTCTTCATTGAGGAAGCGCGACACGCACGCCGGGCGGTACAGCTCCAGCCCGCTCGCGCCGTGTTCACGCGCATAGGCTGGCAACGCGATGTGCGCCGACATCACCGTCATCAGCCCATCGTCGATCAGGCCGCGGTAGATCCGCCCGAAACGCTCGCGCCAAGCGGGCATGTCCAGCGGATTGACCGTCGTGACGAGGTGCTGGTCGCGGTCGTCGAAGCCCTCGCCCGGCCAGTGCTTGGCGGTGGCGGCGATGCCGTGGCGCTGGAAGGTGGCGACGTTGACGCGGGCCTGAGCGAGGACGGTGTCCGGGTCCGAGCCGTAGGAG
>JBEEMX010000376.1:0-3973 GCA_041192465.1 Pseudomonadota bacterium
GAGATCGAGCTGAAATGCATGCAGATCGGCCGTGCCGTGCGCATCCTGGATGAAGGTCTGATCGCCGCGCTCGACATGGAGATCGGCGGCGACATCGCGCTGAATTTGCGCAACGTTTATAGCTACTCGGTGGTCCGCCTGACTTGGAGCAACCTGCGCAACGATCCCGTGTTCCTCGACGAGGTGGAACGCTTGATCCGTCCGCTGCGTGATGCATGGGCGGCCATCGGCGCACAGGTTTCCGACAGGGTGCCGGCCTGATCTCGGGCGATCGGTCTTCCTAACCCCTGGTATTGCAGTCACACACTGGGTCCAACATGTCCAAAGCCGCCACCGCCCTATCCATACAGAGTCCACCGCTGCGCAAGAGTACGTTGTTGCAATACTACGAAGCCATTGAACAAGCCAGTCTCGACATGCTGGAAGCCGCCCGTGTGGGCAACTGGGACCGTGTCGTCAAGCTCGAAGGTGCCTGTGCAGTGCTGATTTCGCAGCTCAAGCACGCGGCTGGCCAAGACCGGCTTGCCAACGAAGAGGTGCAGACGAAGTCCCGCATCATGCAGCGCATCCTGCTCCACGACGCCGAGATCCGGATGCTGGCCGAGCCCTGGCTGGAGGATCTGGACAGCATGCTCGCCGGCCCGCCCCACGGCAACCTGCACTGAATCCACCGGGCCTCGACCGCACAGGAGCGTTTCGGATGACGACCTCGATTTCCCTCTCGGCGCCCCCCCCGGTGGCTGGTACCCACGAGCCTGCGGCCGATGTCAGCGAGCACCGCGTGCGCGCGCTGGTTGAGATCCGTGCCTTGCTCAAGCAGTTCGTGGACGGTGACGTGCCGCTGTCGCTGACCACGCCCGACGGCGTCAACTATGCGACCTCGCTCTGGGCCGAAGACCCGCAGCGCGGTGTGCTGGTCTTCGCCGCCGATCCGCGCGACGAGTCGGTGCAGCGCATGGCCGAGTCGCACGAGGTGATGGCCACGGGCTACCTCGACAGCGTGAAGGTGCAGTTCGACCTGCACGACCTGGTGCTCGTCCACGGGCGCAGTGCCAGCGCCTTCAATGCACAGTACCCGCGCGAGGTCTACCGTTTCCAGCGCCGCCAGGCGTTCCGGGTGCGGCCGACCGGGCGGGCACAGCCGCATGCGCTGCTGAGCCACCCCGATCTGCCGCGCAGGCAGATCGACCTGCGCATCATCGACATCAGCAACACCGGTGTGGCGCTGATGCTCAACGAAGAGCTGGATCTGTTCCGCAGCGGACAGGTGCTCACTGGCGTGGTGATCGAGCTGGACACCGCAACCCGGCTGCATGTGACGCTGTGCGTGATGCATGTCTCGGCACTCAGCTTGCTGCCCTCGCCGTACCGCCGCATCGGCTGCGAACTGGTCAATCTGGGGGCAGGCGCGCGGCGGGATCTGCAGCATTACCTCGACCACACCCAGAAGCGCCACCGGCTGCTGGCACTCTGAGCGTCCAGCACCAATGCCAAAGCCCCCAGGATCGTACAGATCCCGGGGGCTTTGGCATTGGTGCCGGTGCTGCGTCGGTCAGACCTGCATGTTCATGATGTCGCTGTAGGCTTGTACCAGCCGATTACGTACCTGCAACGCCGCCTGGAAGCCGATGTTGGACCGCTGCATCGCGACCATCGTTTCCTCCAGGCTGACCTTGGGGTTGTCCAGCGAGACCTCCCGCTGCAGGGCCTGCGTGGCGTGCTGCGCCCCGCTGACATTGCGCAGCGCCTGGGTGAAGATCTGGGAGAAGCCGCCGCCTGCGTCTCCCACGGCAGGTGTCGATGGGCTGGAGCCCAGGCCCGCCATGCCGGCGCGCGCAACAGCCTGGGCAAAGTCAAACGGTTTGAGTTGCATGTCCATGAGTGTTCTCCACAGCTTCGCCATCCTAGGGAAACAGCGCGTGCGGGATGGACGGAAGAGTGTGGCGATCGGTTGCCTGTTTCCGGCTTCTGCGCAGAGCGGGACTCGAATAATTCGTTTCCAGCGCGACCATTTGGGTCTGCGTGCAACGACTGATTGGACATGGACCTCTCCAGCTCGACCACCCTGACTGCGGCACCCCCGGCTTCCGGCGCTGGCGCAGCACGTCTGGCGGAGCGTTTTTCCGCCTTGCCCCCCTTGCGCAAGGCCATGCTCGCGGGCGGCCTGCTGTTGCTGCTGACAGTCATCGGCCTGTCGGCGATGTGGAGCGCGCGTCCGGACTACCGGGTGCTGTTCTCCAACCTGAGCGACAAGGACGGCGGTGCCATCGTGGCGCAACTGGCCAAGATGAACGTGCCCTACCGCTTCAGCGAGGGGGGTGGCGCCGTGCTCGTGCCGGCGGACCAGGTCCACGATGTGCGCCTGAAGCTAGCGCAGACCGGTCTGCCGAAGGGCTCGACCGTCGGCTTCGAGCTGATGGACAACGCCCGCTTCGGCACGACCCAGTTCCAGGAGCGGCTGAACTTCCAGCGCGGCCTGGAGGGCGAGCTGGTGCGCTCGATCACTGCGCTGTCGGCGGTCGAGTCAGCCCGTGTGCATCTGGCGCTACCGAACCAGAACGGCTTTTTCCGCGACCAGCAGAAACCCAGCGCCTCGGTGCTGCTGACGCTGCATGGCGGCCAGACGCTGGACCGCGCGCAGATCGCCGGCATCGTGCATCTCGTGTCGGCCAGCGTGCCGGAGCTGAGTCCCAAGGCGGTGAGCGTGCTGGATCAGACCGGTGCGATGCTGTCGGACGCGAACGACGGGGGCGGGATTGGGCTTGACTCCAGCCAGATGCAGCATGTCGCGCGCATCGAGGCGCTTTACAACAAGCGCATCCTCGATCTCCTGGAGCCGATCGTCGGCCGCGACAACCTGCGTGCGCAGGTGACGGCGGAGCTGGATTTCTCGCAGTCGGAATCGACCACCGAGGAGTTCAAGCCCAACCAGGGTGGCGTGGCGGCGGCGGTGCGCAGCGCACAGGTGTCGGAGAACGGCAGCGGTGGTGCCGGTGGTGGTGCGCTGGCCAGTGGTGTGCCGGGTGCCGCGACCAACCAGCCGCAGGCGGTGGTGTCCGCGCCAGTCAATGCCGTGGCGCAGACCATGCAGTCGGCGCAGGCCGGGCAGGGCGGCGCACTCGGATCGGGTGGTCGGCGCGATGCCGTCACGAACTACGAGATCGACAAGACCGTCCGGGTGACCCGCGCGGCTGCGGGTGCGATCCGGCGGTTGGCGGTGGCGGTCGTGGTGAACCACCGCACCAGCACCGACAAGAAGGGCCAGATCCAGACCCAGCCGCTCACGCCGGAAGAAATCGACAAGCTGGTGTCGCTGGTCCAGGAAACCGTGGGCTTCAACAAGCAGCGCGGCGATACGGTCAAGGTGATCAATGCGCCGTTCAAGGCACTGGCACTGGACAAGATCGAGGTGCCGCCGCTGTGGAAACAGCCAGAGACGCTGGAGATGGTGCGCACGCTGGCGGTGCCGCTGGTGCTGGGCGCGCTTGGGCTGGCGCTGGTGTTTGGCGTGATTCGACCTGTGCTGAGGGATTTGCGGTTGGACAAGGCCCGTGAGCCTGCCCATGCGTTGGCGGTGAATCCACTGCACCAATTGAATACCGTCGTGGACGATGTGCCGGCGTTGCCTGCATTGGGCGCTGGCCGGTCGCTGGCGACCCTGGCAGGTCCGCGGCAGGAACCGAGTGATTCGGACAAGCGCCTGGAGGCCGTGCGCCAGATGGTGCGGACGAATCCGACCTCGGTCGCGCGGATCTTGCGCGGTTGGGCCAACGGCACGGAAGCGGACTGAGAGGCGATGCATGGATGACAAGGGCCTGGAAGATGCGGCGATCCTGCTGATTTCGATGGGTGAAGAGGGGGCGGCGGACGTGTTTCGCCACCTCACGCCCAAGGAAGTGGAGCGGCTGATCGTGGCCGCCAAGAAGAGCGGACGCCGCTATGGTCTGCGCGACGCCGCCATGATCCTGGTTGC
>JBEEMX010000377.1:0-3955 GCA_041192465.1 Pseudomonadota bacterium
ATCCGCCAGCACCGCATCAAGGACGCCTACATCACCTTCGCCCTCAGCAGCCAGCCCCGCATTCGCCAGATGGTTTCCGTGCTGCAGGACGCGGCCGTGTCGATTTACCTGGTGCCGGATGTGTTCGGCATCAACGTGATCCAGGGGCGCATGCGCAACATGGATGGCGTGCCGGTGGTCAGTTTGCTGGAAAGTCCGTTCGTGGGCCTCAACGGTCTGGTCAAGCGCCTGTCCGACATCGTGCTGGCGAGTCTGATCCTGGTGCTGATCACGCCGGTGCTGCTGGTGGTGGCGATCGGCGTGAAGCTCAGCTCACCCGGTCCCATCATCTTCCAGCAGCGGCGCAACGGTCTCGACGGCGACGAGATCGTGGTCTACAAGTTCCGGTCCATGCGCGCACTGGACAACGGCGCCGTGGTCAAGCAGGCGACCCGCGGTGATCCGCGCATCACGCCCTTCGGCGCGTTCATCCGCCGCACCTCGCTGGACGAGCTGCCCCAGTTCATCAACGTGCTGCAGGGCCACATGAGCATTGTCGGCCCCCGCCCGCATGCGGTGGCACACAACGAGCAGTACCGACCGATCATCCGCTCCTACATGGTGCGCCACAAGGTCAAGCCCGGCATCACTGGCTGGGCACAGGTCAATGGCTGCCGTGGCGAGACGGATGTGGTCGAGAAGATGGCGGCGCGGTTGCATTACGATCTGGAGTACCTGCGCAGCTGGTCGCTCGGGCTGGATCTGCGCATCATTGCGAGGACCGTCCGGCAGATGTTCTTCGACCGCAGCAGCGTCTACTGATTGTCGATATCCGGTATCCCATTCACACCACAGGCAGGACTATGCACACCATGACCCTTACCCAGCCCAACTCCTTGCGCCCGCTGGCATTGACCCTGGTGGGTCTCGCCTGTCTGGCTGCTGGCAGTGCCCGCGCCGAGACCAGTCCCTACTACATCGGAGTCTCGCAGCGGTTCACGCACAACAGCAACGTGTTCCTGGCCCCGGATGCGGTCGCGAAGTCGGACATGATTTCCTCGACGGGTGTGCGCCTGGGCATCGACCAGCCCGTCAGCCGCCAGCGCGTGAGCGCCAGTTTCAGCGCCAACGCCAACCGCTACAGCAGCCTGAGCACACTCAACAACACCGACTACACCCTGGATACCCGGCTGGATTGGGAAACCGTTGATCGCCTGTCAGGCAATGTGGCGCTCTCGTCGCGGCAGAGCCTGCCCACCGATGCCGCTGCACTGGCCACCGGGTTGCGCAACCTGCTCTCCGTCAACAGCGCCAGTGTGCAGGCCAATCTGGGCCAGGTCACGATGTGGAGTTTTGACGCGGGGGCTGCCGTGTCGCGTGCGCACTATTCCGAAGCGGTCTATGCGCGCAACAACACCAACCAGATGTCGATCAACGCCGGGGTCCGTGTCACGCCAGCCAGTGGCCTGACGCTGCGGACCGGTCTGCGCCACGCCAACGTCAGCTATCCCAACGCCAGCAATGACGTGCGCCGCAATGACCTGGACCTCTCGGCCATCGTCAGTCCTGGTGGTGCCAGCGTGTTCAATGGCCGCGTCAGCCTGACCCGTGAGCACCAGACCCTGGCCGACCGCAATGTCAGTAGCTGGACCGGCGCGCTGGGCTGGAACTGGAAACCCACGGGCAAGCTGTCCACCAACCTGAGCCTGTCCCGCGACACCAGCAACGGCAGCTACGACTTCACGACCGGCACGATCAACATCGGATCGTCCAACAGCACGATCGCCACGACGATCGGGCTGACGACACAGTGGGAAGTGACCTCCAAGATTGCCATGAGCGGCAACCTCTCGCACGCGCGCCGTTCGCTCGACAACTCGCTGACCATTGGTGCAGGCGTGCTGCCCAGCTCGGCCAGCGACAGCACCAACAGCCTGGGTCTGAGCGTGCAGTACGCCGTGCTGCGCAATGTCGATCTGGGCTGTGGCGTGACCTGGAGCGAGCGCAGCGCCGCATCGACTGGCGCTACCGTGCTGACTGCGCCGTACAGCGCGACGACGTATAGCTGTTTCGGTCAGGCACTCTTGCGTTGAGCTACGGATTCTGCGGCTGAACCAACGGGCGCTTCGGCGCCCGTTTTGCGTTCAGGGCCGCCCGATGGAGAGGTAGGTCAGGCCGAAGGAGCGGATCAGCTCCGGCTCATAGAGGTTGCGCCCGTCGAAGACGACCTTGTCCTTGAGGCTGTCGCGGATGGCCTCGAAGTCCGGCGTGCGGAACTCCTTCCACTCGGTGACGATCAGCAGCGCGTCCGCACCGGCCAGCGCCTGTTGCTGGCCCTCGGCGTAGCTCAGACCTTCCCAGCCCGTCATCACGCGCTGGGCTTCCGCCGCAGACACCGGGTCATACGCCTGCACCTTCGCGCCACGCCGAAGCAACTCGCCGATGATGACCCGGCTCGGTGCCTCGCGCATGTCGTCGGTGTTCGGCTTGAACGCCAGGCCCCACACCGCGAAGGTCTTGCCCGAGAGGTCTTCGCCGTACTGTGCGACCACCTTGTGGACGAGCACCAGCTTCTGCTCCTCGTTGACCTCCTCGACCGCCTTGAGCATCTTCGAAGGAATGCCCATTTCGGCCGAAGTCATCGCCAGCGCCTTCACGTCCTTCGGGAAGCAGGAACCACCGTAGCCCGCGCCCGCATAGAGGAAATGCGTGCCGATGCGCGGATCGCTGCCGATGCCCACGCGCACCAGTTCGATATCGGCGCCCACCTTCTCGGCCAGGCGTGACAGCTCGTTCATGAAGCTGATGCGCGTGGCCAGCATCGCGTTGGCGGCGTACTTGGTGAACTCCGCGCTCTTCACGTCCATGACCAGCAGCCGGTCGCGGTTGCGCACGAACGGCTGGTACAGCGCCCGCATCAGCAGGATCGCCCGCTCGTCCTCGGCCCCCACCACCACGCGGTCCGGGCGCATGAAGTCGGCGACTGCTGCGCCTTCCTTCAGGAATTCCGGGTTCGAGCAAACCGCGAACTCCATCGAACCCAGGCCACGCTTGGCGAGTTCGTCCGTGACCGCGGCGCGCACCTTGTCGCCCGTGCCCACCGGCACCGTGCTCTTGTCCACGATCACCTTGAAGTCGGTCATCGTGCGGCCGATGTTGCGCGCTGCGGCGGTGACGTACTGCAGGTCGGCCGAGCCGTCCTCGTCCGGCGGCGTACCGACGGCGATGAACTGGATGGTGCCGTGCGCGACCGAGCGTTCGATGTCGGTGGTGAACTCCAGCCGGCCAGCGGCCACGTTGCGGCGCACCACGTCGAGCAGGCCCGGCTCATGGATCGGGATACC
The DNA here is from genome assembly GCA_041192465.1 of Pseudomonadota bacterium. Taxonomy (GTDB): domain Bacteria; phylum Pseudomonadota; class Gammaproteobacteria; order Burkholderiales; family Burkholderiaceae_C; genus Sphaerotilus. Next base: position 3,324 of record JBEEMX010000377.1, read on the forward strand.
GCCGTCGTTCAGGATCTTGATCTTGGCCGGATCCACGTCCAGGCACACCACGTGGTTGCCCATCTCCGACAGGCATGCGCCTGTCACCAGTCCAACGTAGCCGGTGCCTATGACGGTGACTTTCATCGCTGCTCTTACTTTCAGGTTACTGGGTGAATCTGGTGTTGTAGTCGATCGTGCCGCCTGCATGGCTCCATCGGCTTGTGGTGCCTGTGCATGGCCGACTGGTAGCGGTCCAAGGTCACGACTGCTGGTGTGCTGGACGCCGATCCTGACACTGATGTTGGCGAGTGTAGCCGTGCCTGTTCACCCGAACAGGGTCGAAAAACTGAAGCACTGTCACCAAGTAGTTTCCCTATCCCCCATCGCTCCCCCTTCTGGGGGTGGCACAAAACTACCTATTTTGCTCAATGATGTGAATCAGTAAAAAATGTGAAAAAAAAGCGAATTACATATTTTTAACGGTGCAGGGGAGCTTGGGTATGTCAGTCATCAGTGAAATCCGCCGTCGGAGGCGTCTGCTCGTGGCAGGGGTGGGGGCTGTAGGGTCGTGGTTCGGTGTGGTCTGGCAGGCCGTGGCGCAAACGGAGCCGATCGATCAAGTCCGGGTAGGGCGGAGTTCCGGCGTGCTG
>JBEEMX010000378.1:0-3927 GCA_041192465.1 Pseudomonadota bacterium
TGGCCGCCTACCCCGATCTGGACCGGGACGCCATGCGCGATCTTCTGCACCAGCATGGCGCCACGACGCTGATCCACGGCCACACCCACCGCCCAGGCGACGAAGCGCTGGGCGACGGGCTGCTGCGCCATGTGCTCACCGACTGGGATCTGGACCACGGTCCAGCCGCCCCCCGCGCCGAGGTGCTTCGCCTGACGGCGGGCGGCGTGCAACGTGTGCCCTTGTCGCTGACATGCTGAAGCGCTGGCTGGACGCGTGGCAACAGCGGCGCACGCAGCGCGTGCTGACGCAACGCGCCATTCCAGATGACCTGTGGCTTGACACGCTGCGGGCCTATCCCTTCCTGACTCGGCGCCCCCTGCCAGACCTGCTGCGGCTGCGCGAACTGGCAACGCTGTTCCTGACCCAGAAGGAGTTCAGCACCGCGGAGGGGCTGAGCCTCACGGACGCGATGGCGGTTGCCGTGGCGGCACAGGCGTGTGTGCCCGTGCTGCACCTGCCGGGCGGACTCGATCTGTACGGCGGATTTGTCGGCATCGTGCTGCACCCGCACCAGGTCGTCGTGCAACGCCAGTGGAGCGATGAAACCGGCGTGGTCCACAGCGGCGACGAGGTGCTGGCGGGCGAGGCCATGGACGGCGGCCCGGTCATGCTGTCGTGGCAGGACGTGCAGATGGCCGGCGCCCCCGAGCGGACGGAAGATGGCTATAACGTTGTCATCCACGAGTTCGTGCATGTGCTCGACATGCGCAACGGGGGGGTCGATGGCGTGCCGTCCCTGCCTGACCGGGCGATGCATGCACACTGGCTCGACGTGATGGCCCGCGCCCTGGCGCAGCACACCACCGAGATCGAAGCCGAGCAGCCCACCTGGCTCGACCCCTACGCCGCGCAGGGGCCGGAGGAGTTCTTCCCTGTCACGGCCGAAGCCTTCTTCGTCGCACCAGACGGTTTGCAGGCCGAGTTTCCCGAGGTCTACACGCTGCTGAGCACGTACTTCGGCCAGGATCCGGTGCGCTTTCGGGCATGAAAAAAGGGCCTTGCGGCCCTTCGGGAGACAACATCCGATCGGGCATCAAGCCGTCGCCGGCTCCGCCTTGGGCTTGTCGCTCTTGTCGCGCGGCTCGATGTCGAGCTGCACTTCACCCGCCTCGTTCACGTCCACCGTCAAACGCCCACCGTCCGTCAGACTGCCGAACAGCAGTTCGTCGGCCAGTGCGCGGCGGATCGTGTCCTGGATCAGGCGCTGCATCGGGCGGGCGCCCATCAGCGGATCGAAGCCCTTCTTGCCGAGGTGCTTGCGCAGCGCGTCGGTGAAGGTGACCTCGACCTTCTTCTCGCTGAGCTGGCCTTCGAGCTGCAGCAGGAACTTGTCCACCACGCGCAGGATGATGTCCTCGTCGAGCGAGCGGAAGCTGACGATCGCGTCCAGCCGGTTGCGGAACTCGGGCGTGAACATGCGCTTGAGGTCGCCCATCTCGTCACCGACCTCGCGCGAGTTCGTGAAGCCGATGGTGGACTTCTGCAGGTTCTCGGCGCCCGCGTTGGTCGTCATGATGATGATGACGTTGCGGAAGTCGGCCTTGCGCCCGTTGTTGTCGGTCAGCGTGCCGTGGTCCATGACCTGCAGCAGCACGTTGAAGACATCCGGGTGCGCCTTCTCGATCTCGTCGAGCAGCAGGACGCAGTGCGGCTTCTTCGTGACCGCCTCGGTCAGCAGGCCACCCTGGTCGAAGCCAACATAGCCCGGAGGCGCGCCGATCAGGCGGCTGACGGCGTGGCGCTCCATGTACTCGGACATGTCGAAGCGCAGCAGGTCGATGCCGAGGATGTAGGCCATCTGCTTGGCCACTTCGGTCTTGCCCACGCCGGTCGGGCCGCTGAACAGGAAGGCACCGATCGGCTTGTCCGGCTTGCCCAGACCCGAACGCGCCATCTTGATCGCGCCGGCCAGCGCGTCGATCGCAGCATCCTGGCCGAACACGACGCTCTTGAGGTCGCGGTCGAGCGTGCGCAGCTTGCTGCGGTCGTCGCTGGTGACGCTGGCGGGCGGGATGCGGGCGATCTTGGCGACGATGTCCTCGACCTCGCTGCGGGTGATGCGCTTCTTCTGCTTGTTCTTGGGCAGGATGCGCTGCGCCGCGCCGACTTCGTCGATCACGTCGATCGCCTTGTCGGGCAGGTGGCGGTCGTTGATGTACTTGGCGGACAGCTCGGCCGCGGCCTGCAGCGCGCCCACGTCGTACTTGACACCATGGTGCTCCTCGAAGCGCGACTTCAGCCCCTTGAGGATCTCCACCGTCTGCTCGACGGTCGGCTCGGCCACGTCGACCTTCTGGAAGCGGCGGGACAGCGCGGCATCCTTCTCGAAGATGCCGCGGTACTCGGTGAACGTCGTCGCGCCGATGCACTTGATCTGGCCGGAACTCAGCGCCGGCTTGAGCAGGTTGCTGGCGTCGAGCGTGCCACCCGAGGCGGCACCGGCGCCGATCAGCGTGTGGATCTCGTCGATGAAGAGGACCGCGTGCGGGTGCTCCTTGAGCTGCTTCAGAACGCCCTTGAGGCGCTGCTCGAAATCGCCACGGTACTTGGTGCCGGCCAGCAGCGCGCCCATGTCGAGCGAGTAGACCGTCGAATCGGCCAGCACGTCCGGCACTTCGTTCTGGGTGATGCGCCAGGCCAGACCCTCGGCAATCGCCGTCTTGCCCACACCGGCCTCGCCGACCAGCAGCGGGTTGTTCTTGCGCCGGCGGCACAGGATCTGGATGACCCGCTCGACCTCGTGCTCGCGGCCGATCAGTGGATCGATGCGGCCATCACGCGCCGCCTGGTTCAGGTTCTGGGTGTACTGATCCAGCGGCGAGCCCTTGCCGCCGTCGCCCTCTTCCTTTTCACCGTCCGCAGCGGAAGGTCCGGACTCGCCCGGCGCCTTGGTCGGCTCAGGCGGATCAGACTTGCGGATGCCGTGCGCAATGAAGTTCACCACGTCCAGGCGGGTCACGCCCTGCTGGTGCAGGTAGTAGACGGCGTGCGAATCCTTCTCGCCGAAGATCGCCACCAGCACGTTGGCGCCGGTGACTTCCTTCTTGCCGCTGCCCGTGGATTGCACGTGCATGATCGCCCGCTGGATCACGCGCTGGAAGCCGAGCGTGGGCTGGGTGTCCACCTCGTCCGCGCCGCCGACCGTGGGCGTGTTTTCCTTGATGAACTGCGTGAGGCTCTTGCGTAGATCGTCCAGATTGGCTGCGCAGGCGCGCAGGACTTCGGATGCCGAAGGGTTGTCCAGCAAGGCCAGCAGCAGGTGCTCGACCGTGATGAACTCGTGGCGCTGCTGGCGCGCCTCGACAAACGCCATGTGCAGACTGACTTCCAACTCTTGCGCAATCATGCGACCTCCATAATGCACTGCAGCGGGTGTGCCGCCTGCCGTGCAGCTGCCAGAACCAATTCGACCTTTGTCGCTGCGACATCCCGGGTATACACCCCGCAGACCGCCCTACCCTCATGATGGATCTTCAACATGATCAATGTGGCGGCGTCGATGCCGTGGTGGAAGTGCTCCTGCAGCACCATGACCACGAACTCCATCGGTGTGTAATCGTCGTTGAGCATCACGACTTGATAGGCGCGTGGTGGTTCAACCCGCTGTTGCTGGCGTTCTTCGACAACGGCTCCCTGTCCATCGGCAGGCGGGGTGGGAGATTTTGGTGTTTCCGGCGTATTACTGGCCATGGATGCATTCTATCGGTCGCTCGGATTCCCCGCGTCGCCCGGGGCAAGACGGTGCGGATCGAAAGGGTTCCACGTCGCAGCGCGCTCCCCCAACAGCGTCACGGCAATGGCCGCGACAGGCTCTCCAGATTCTTGACAGTTTTTCTAACGATCCCCAAAATCTTGACAAAATTATTGGGATTTTCGTTGGGAAAC
>JBEEMX010000379.1:0-3908 GCA_041192465.1 Pseudomonadota bacterium
CATGCTGCTTTGCAGGCGCCGCAGGTCCGGGCTGAACCACTGCCGCTCGGCCAGGAGCTTGACGAGGAAGGTGGGCGTGCCGGTCTCGAACCACCAGGGGCGGAACTCGCGGTTCTGGAACAGCAGGAGCAGGTCGAAGGGGTTGTAGACCGAGGTGCCGAGCCAGTTGTAGCCGTTGTACCAGCGGCGGATCTCGTCGCGGTCCAGCCCCGGCAGCTCGGGGGCGAAGACGGTGTCCACGTCCGCGTCGGTGTAGCCGCACAGGGCGCTGAAACGGCGGTCGAGGGTGATGTCCTGCAGGTGGTTCAGGCCGGAGAAGATGCTGACCTTGCTGAACTTGGACACGCCGGTGAGGAAGACAAACGCCAAGTGTTCATCCGCCGCCTTGAGCACACTGTAGAGGTTGCGCAGCCCGTCGCGCATCGCGGTGGCGGTGTCACGGTCGGTGAGGTGATCGAGGATAGGTTTGTCGTACTCATCGACGAGCACGACCACACGCCGGCCGTGCATGGCGTGGAGCAGGCGCAGCAACTCGCCGAATCGGCCACTGACGGTGCGGAACACGGGGTCCACGGGGATGCCGAAACGCTGCTGTTCGGTGTGCAGGATTTCGTCGATGCGCTGGTCGAGTTCGGCGCGGTTTCGCAGTTGACTGTCCCCGAAGCTGATGCGGATGACGGGATGGGGTTGCGACCAATCCCAGCGGGTGTCGGCAGCGAGTCCGTCGAACAGCGTGCGGTTGCCCTCGAACAGTTCCTTGAAGGTGTCCACCAGCAGGCTCTTGCCGAAGCGGCGCGGGCGACTCAGGAAGAACGCCTTGCCTGCCGACTTGATCAAATCGATCGCCATGCCGGACTTGTCCACGTAGTAGCAGTCGCCTTCGCGGATTTCCCGCAAGGTCTGGAATCCGATGGGCAACTGGCGGCGGGCAAGTACGGGCGTCATGGTGTTCAGTGTAGGGGTTGAACTGCCGGTCCTGTGGTCTGTCACGTTGACGGCGAGGTGTCTATTCTGTACTGTTTGTACAGTTTCTGGAGCCCATGATGACGACACCCCCTTCACCCCTTCGCTACGGCCTCGAACAGGCCCGTGCCCAGTTGCCGCACATCGCGTCGGAGGCCCACGCCGGGTACGCCAGCGTCATCACGCGCCACGGCAAGCCGGTGGCGGTCGTCGTGCCGGTGGCGCAGTGGGAGCAGGCGCAGCCGCCATCACCGTCATCCGCCGGGCCTGGGTTACTGGCGCTGCGGGGATCCGGGCGCGGCCTGTGGGGGGCGGATGTGGCGGGTGCCGTGGCGGACCTGCGTGATGAATGGGAGCGGGGCTGAATGGCGCCGCGCAAACCGAAATCAGTGGCCCCGCCACCCGCACGCTGGGGCGGGCTGGCCGAGGGCGCCACGGTGCTGGTCGATACGGCGCCGTTCATCTACCTGCTGGAGGACCACCCGGTGTTCCTGCCGCGTTTTCTGGGGCTGTTCGAGGCGGCGGAGCGGGGCGAGGTCCGGCTGGCGCTGTCGGTGACCACGCTGGCGGAAATCCTGACCGGGCCACACAAGGCGGGTTTGCCGGACCTGGCCAAGCGGTATGAAACGGTGCTGGCGAGCCGCCATTCGGTGGTGCCGGTCACTGCGCCGATCGCGGGACTGGCCGCGCAACTGCGGGCGCGCTACCGGCTGAAACTCCCGGATGCGCTGCAACTGGCGACGGCGCTCGACATCGGGGCGGCGGCGCTGGTGACGCATGACCGGGATTTTGCGGAGGTGCAGGGGATTCCGGTGTTGACGGGGTGCGGGTGAGCCAGCGCCTCGTCCTCGATGCGCAGATGCCGATCCGTGGCACCGGCCATTGCCTACACCTCGCCGTCAACGTACTCGTGGCGCTCGGTCTGGGTGACTTCCCAGGCGAGGTAATCGGCGGCGGTCATGGTCGGTTGCGGGGCGGGGTGTCTGCATCCCACTCCAGCTTTCCGAATAGTTCGACGATGCGTTGCTGTTCTCCGCGGGCGATCAGAGGGAAGTCCGCCGGGCGGCGGATTGAGTCGATTGCAAGGTCAACATCCAGCGACGGCCAGTACAGATGGTTGGTGGTCGGATGCTCGACTGTGGTGATCTGCTCGATGGTGGCTTGCCTGAACCAGGGGAATTGCTCGAAAGGCAAGTGCAACTCTTCGTCGCCGATGAGCAACCAGAAGCCGTGCTTGGAAATGTGGGTGACTTCAGCCGTCGAGGTGGTAGGGGCCATGGTGTGACTCTAGCCGAATGTGCCTCAGCGGCCCCGCTATGCGGGGGTGCGGGGGCTTCCGGTTCTGACGAGCGGGTGAGCGCAAGCGGCGAAAATAGAAGCTGACGTAGACGTGAATGCAAAAACCTGGGGAAATCGATGAGCGATGGCTGGAGTAAAGAGGAGTTGCGTGCCTCAGTCGAGGCGTACCTCGACATGCTGGACAAGGAGCGCCACCACCGGGCGTTCGTCAAAAAGCACTGCTACGAAGACTTGGCCGCTCGGTTCGGACGAAGCGCCAAAGCCTTCGAGTACCGAATGCAGAACATCTCCCATGTCATGACACTGCTCGGGCGCGACTGGGTGACGGGGTTGAAACCCGCCAAAAATGTGGGCGCGAATGTCATCACCGACATTCAGGCCATCCTGGCTGAACTGGAGTCCGAAAAAGTGCTGCGCGAAGTGCCGTTGCAGCCCTACCGGGTGGCGCCGGTGGGCGAGGTACAGCCAGAGGCGTTTTTGACGGAGGTGCAGCGGTATGCCCGCATGGGGGCCGTGCGCGGGAACGTGTTGGCGTTAGCGGCTGGGCGGTGCGAAGCCTGCGACAAACCAGCCCCGTTTAACGGGGCCGACGATCAGCCTTTTCTCGAAGTCCACCACGTCCGCCCGCTGGCCCGGCAGGGATCGGACACCGTCGCCAATGCGGTGGCGTTGTGTCCGAACTGCCATCGGGCTGCGCATCACAGCAAGGATGCGCTGGCGCTGATTGAGCGCCTGTATCAGCAGCTAGGGCGCTTGGTGCGGGAGTGACACGCGCCGACTGACCGGCTGACAGAGGCCGAGTGCGTGCTGTGGGAGTGTCTGCCCGGCCGCTCGTCTGGCGGTCGAGCTGGATGGCGCTCAGCACCACACCTCTGGCGGTCTGGCCCGTGATGCCGAGCGCGACGACTGGCTCCAGCAGAGACACGGCATCACGGTGCTGCGGTTCGACAACGCCCACCTACTGCGACAAACCAATGCCGTGCTGGAGCAAATTCGACAGGCCCTCGATCCGCGCTGAACATCCACGATCCTGTGATCCCTGTCTTGCTCCTCCCCCCAGCGGGGGGAGGTTGGGAGGGGGGTTTCGGGGTCAGCAGACATGTCACCTGCGCACCGTCAATTAGGCTCTTGGACGAGGTTCAATGCCCCCCGCTGAACGACTTCGACGCCTCCACCGACTCCGCCGTCGAATCCCCCCGGCTGCCGTTGAAGTACAGGTTCAGCACCACTGCCGCGACCGAGGTCAGCAGGATCCCCGACTCCAGCAGCGGGTGCAGCCCGTGCGCCATCTGCTGCGTCCAGCGCGGCGCCACCAGCGGCACCAGCCCGAAGCCGATCGCGATCGCCACGATGTAGAGGTTGTGCGCGTTGCCCTTGAAATCGACCCGCGACAGGATGCGGATGCCGGTGGCCGCGACCATGCCGAACATCACCAGCCCCGCGCCGCCGAGCACGAAGGTCGGCACCGACTCCACCAGCGCCGCCATCTTCGGCAGCAGCCCCAGCACGACCATGATCACGCCACCGGCCACGCAGACCCAGCGGCTCTTCACCAGAAAGCGCGAGAAGCCCCGTCCTTCAGGGCGGGGAGGCAGAGCGCAGGCTTGCGCAGCGAGCCATTGGCTTGGTGGTTGAGTTTCCTGTGG
>JBEEMX010000380.1:0-3890 GCA_041192465.1 Pseudomonadota bacterium
GGCGGCAGCAGCGGGCATTGACACGGCGGCGTCGCGCATCGCGTTGTGCGAGGACATGCCAGTGGCGCTGATCCGGCGCTTCGACCGCACCAGCACGGGGGCGCGGGTGCCGTACCTGTCCGCCGCGTCGATGCTCCAGGCGTCACGGCACGAGGACCACGCCTACACCGAGATCGCCGACGCGATCGTGGCCACCTGCGCCGATCCGGCCCGCGATCTGGCGCAACTGTGGCGCCGCATCGTCTTCAACCTGCTGATCACCAATGTGGACGACCACCTGCAGAACCACGGCTTCCTGTACGCCGGGCGGGGGCAATGGCGTCTGGCGCCCGCGTTCGACCTCAACCCGTTTCCCGACAAGGACCGCGAACTCAAGACCTGGCTGACCGAAGCCACCGGCCCGACCGATTCGGTGGTCGAGGTGGTCGAGGCAGCGGGGCATTTCCGGCTGACCCGGCTGGCGGCGCTGGAGATCCTGGCGGAGGTGCATCGGGCCGTGCGGGGCTGGAAGGGGCTGGCGCGCTCTGCGGCGGTGGGGATGACCGAGCGGGATCTGCGCGATGTGGAGCCGGCGTTCGAGCATGAGCAGGTGGGGCTGGTGGAGCGGCTGCTGGCTGGCTGGCGGCGGCCTTCTCGGGTGTGGGTGTCGCGACTTTCCACCTGGAAGCTGGTTTGACGGTGTTCCAGGTGAGATCTACCATTGGTCATGACCCAACCCACCCCCAGCACCGCCAAGCTCTTCATGTCCGGCCGCAGCCAAGCCGTCCGGTTGCCCAAGTCGCTGCGCTTCGAGGGCACCGAGGTGATCGCCCGCCGGTTCGGCAATGGCGTGCTGCTGCTGCCGGCGGAAGCACCGTGGGCGCTGATGCGCGAGGCGCTGGAGGAGTTTGAACCTGGATTCGAGCTGCAGCGCGAGCAGCCCGAGCAGGCGAGCCGGGACGACCTGCTGCCATGAGCGCCACCGCCCTGGTGACCACGCGCTACCTGCTCGACACCAACATCTGCGTCTACATCATCAACCGGCGCCCGCCGCACGTCTTCGACCACTTCGTCGGCCTGCAGATCGGCGAGATCGCCATTTCCTCGATCACCGGGGCGGAACTGGCCTTCGGGGTCGCCAAGAGTGGTTCGACCCGCAACCAGGAGGCGATGAACAAGTTCCTCGCGCCGCTGGACATCCTGCCGTTCGACGCGGAGGCCATGCGCCGCTACGGCCCGCTGCGCAGCGAGCTGGAGCGGCAGGGGCGGCCGATCGGGGCGCTGGACATGCTCATTGCGGCGCACGCGCTGGCGCTGGGCTGCACGCTGGTGACGAACAACACGCGGGAGTTCGAGCGGGTGCCGGGGCTGCGGCTGGAGAACTGGGTGCAAGTTTGAATCACCCGCTGCCCGACTCGGATGCTTTCAGTCCTCGTTGACCAGCCGCTGCCCGGATCCGACCAGCACGACCGCGATACCCGCCAGCACCACGCTGCCCAGGAACGTTGCCGAAATGCCCCAGGCATCGAGCACCGCACCACCCAGCATCGCCCCGAGCAGGATCGACGCCTGGATGGCCGCCACGAGCAGACTGCCCGCTTCCTCAGGGGCGTCGTCCACGTTTCGGGCGAGCCATGTCATCCAGATGATCGACATGGCGGTGTTCATTGCCCCCCAGACGGCCAGCAGCAACCCGACCAAGACAACCGACTTGCCAGCGGCGAGCAGGCCCAGCGTCACCAACCCCATGACCAATGGCGGTGCGGCCAGCAGGCGGATGACGTGCCGGTCCACGACCTTGCCTGCCGCCCAGACGCCTGGAAAACCGGCCACGCCCAGCACCAGGAACAGCAGCGACAGCAGCGGCACCCCCGCGCCCACGACCTGTTCGAGGAAGGGCCGCAAGTAGGTGAACATCGAGAAGGCCGAACCCCAGATGCACATGGCCGCGACCAGTCCCCGCAGGAAATACGGGCGGCGCAGCAGGCCGGCGAATGTAGCCAATGATTGGCGGCCACGGGCGGGCAGCGCGGGCAGGGCAGCGATCTGCCACAGCAGGTCCAGCGCCACGACCGGCACCAGCGCCCAGAAGACCCCGCGCCAGCCGATCAACCCGCCCAGGTAGCTGCCGATGGGGGCAGCGAACGCAGCGGCCACGGCCTGGCCGGTGTACATCCACGCCAGCGCACGGGGCACCTCGGCCGCCGGGACGAGCCGCATGACGACCGCCGTGGCGAGGGACCAGAAACCGCCGATGCTGATGCCCAGCAGGGCCCGCGCCACCATAAGCACCCCGAAATTCGGCGCCATCGCGATCGCGATCAGCGACACGAGCATCAGCGCGGTCATGCTGACCAACACCCGCTTGCGGTCCAGGTGGCCGGCCGCCGTGGTGATGACGAGGCTGGCGACCACAGCGAAGAGTCCGCTGATCGAGATAGCCTGGCCGGTCTGGCCTTCGGTGGCGCCGAGGTCGGCGGCCATCGGCGTGAGCAGGCTCGCCGGCAGGAACTCCGCCGCGATCAGCACCGCCACGCACAGCGACATCGACCGCACGGCGCTCCAAGGGGTTCGCCAGTAGGCGGTGGCGATGAGTGAGTTCTGTGGCATCGCGGCACTCTAGGGCGTCCGGCCATCGCGGACTAGCCGACCCAGGCTTGCACCAGTGACAAGCAGCACTTGATACTGGTGGGATCCCGCTCCCACACGACTACACCGACCCCATGGCCCTCAACGAATTCCGTGCCATCGCCACGTTTGCCAAGGCGGTGGAACTCGGCAGCCTCCGCCAGGCCGCGCTGGCGCTGGGGGTGACGCCGCAGGCCGCCAGCCAGACGCTGGCGCAACTGGAGCAGCACCTGGGCGTGCGGCTGCTGCACCGCACGACGCGCAGTCTGGCGCTGACCGAGGAGGGACAGCGTTTTCTGGAACACATCCAGCCCGCGCTGGACGCACTGGACCGTGCCTTCGTACACGCCCGCGAAACCAAGGACGAGATCGCTGGCCCCTTGCGCATCGTTGGCCCGCAGTCGTCGTTCGCGCCCATCCTGATGCCACTGCTGGACGAGTTCTGCAGCGCCCATCCCGGCGTTCAGCCCGACGTGCAGCTCGACGATGGCCTGGGGGACTGGGTGCAAGGCCGCGCCGATGTCGGCTTCCGGATCGGCGCCACACCGGACGAGGGCGTGATCGGGCGGCTGCTGTTCCCGGTCCAGTTGATCGTCTGCGCGTCACCCGGCTACCTGGCTCGCCACGGCCGACCCACCCGTCCGGATGACCTCGCCGAACACCGCTGCTGCGTGTACCGCCACCCCCGCACGGGCCGCGTGCTGCCGTGGTACTTCGCCAACGGGTGCGAGGTCGAGCATCGCCACCTGCCGCCCACGCTCTCGACCAACGACACCGAACTGGAGCTGGCGGCGGTGCTGGCCGGGCAGGTGATCGGCCAGTTGGCGAACTTCGTGGCGGCCGAGCACCTCCGCGCCGGTCGGCTCGTGCCAGTGCTGTTGCCGCATCTGTGCGCGCCCATCGGACTGCACCTCTACTACGGCAGCCGCTCCGCCCTGCCTCGGCGTGTCCGGGTGTTCATCGATCTGGCGGTCGCGCGGCTGACGACGAGTGCGCACCATGTCCTGACCGACAGGGAGCTGGGCGAGGCGGCGCAGGCGGTGGTTCGGGCCGACCTCGGATAGCCACTCTCCACCGGCACGGCATCGTCAACCGCGCCAGGCCGCCATCAACCCTGCCCACTTCCCCCGCACCTTGGCGAGATTCCCCGCCTTCACCCGCCCATACCCCCGGATCTCCTCCGGCAGCCGCGCAATCTCCACCGCCGCCCCCAGCCGCTCCGCCGACAAGCGCCCCAGCACCTCCTCGATCGCCGCCCGGTACTCGCCGACCAGCGCCCGCTC
>JBEEMX010000381.1:0-3879 GCA_041192465.1 Pseudomonadota bacterium
CGCATCCCGGTCCCCCTGCGCATCGCCTTCCGCATACGGCATCAGCCGCAGCGACGGTGCGAACCGCCGCGCCTCCGCCTGCCAGTTGCCGATCAGCGAGGTCGGCGCGATCACCAGCGCCGGCCCGCCCGCCGCCCGCGCCAGCAGCACCGCCAGCGCCTGCAGCGTCTTGCCCAGCCCCATGTCGTCGGCCAGCACGGCGCCCAGTCCCGTCTCGGCCAGCCGCATCGCCCATTGGTAGCCTTCTTCCTGGTACGGCCGCAATGTCGCCTGCAAAGTGCGCGGCAGGACCGGCTCGAACTGCTGCGCCTCCACCAGCCGGTCGATCTGTGTGCGGAAGGCCTTGTCGCTGTCCAGGTCCGCGCCCTTGAGCGTCGTGTCCAGCCACGCCGCCGCCACGGGTGTCACGCGGGCGGCGTCGGTGCGGTGGACCTCGGCGACGCTGGCCAGCTCGTCCAAGCGGCTGCGCAGCTCCTCCGTCAGCGCCAGATACCGCCCTTCGCCCATCGGGATGAAGCGGCTCTTCTCGCTCGCGCTCCAGTCCAGCAGCCGCCCCAGGCTGACCACCAACTGCTCGTTGAGCGTCACGCCCCCCTGCAAGGCCAGCCACTCCGACCCGGACTTGACGCTGACCTTGAGCGCACCGATCCCGACGCTGTCCACCCGGATCGCCTTGCCCTTGGGCCAGTCCAGCGCCATCACCGCGTTCAGCGTGTGCAGCCGCTCCAGCAGCGCGAGCGCCTGGTCCGGCTGCTCGACCAGCCAAGCGGCAGGCGCATCGGCCAGTGGCGGCGACAGCATCGGGCAGGCGTCCACCGTCGTCTCCAGATGCGACCGCTCGGCGGCGAGATCCCGCTGGACCCCGAGCGTCTCCTCGCCGACCTTGGCGATCATCCGCGCCCGGCCGCTGCCCGGATTGACCCGCGGCCCGTCCGTCCCGAACGGCATCACCACCAGCCGCAGCGCCACCCCATCGCCCTCGGGCGTGAGTTCAGCGCGCAGCCGCGATTCGCTGTGTACATCACGCGCTGCCGCGGTCGTGTCGCTGTGGACCTGGAAATGCGCCCCCAGGCTGCGCAGCACCTCGTCCAACTGCGTGGCCGCCACCTTGGGCACTTCCAGCCCGGCGCCGATGAGCTGCGCCGCCCGCGTCTGCGCGGCGTTGAAGCGGACGAGCCGGGCGTGCTGCGGCCCGTCGCGCACGATGGTGAGCACGCGCAGCGCGTCCGCTTCCTTCTGATCGGCCGCACTCGTGATCCAGAGCTGCGGCTCCTGCCGTTCGGCGGCGGGGTTGGACCAGCGCGGCATCGGCTCGATCGCCACCCGCAACCGGTCGCCCAGGTCGGTCACGTCCAGCACCGGCGGCACCTCGGTCAACGCCACGGCCACGTCCGGCGTATCGTCGAACTCGACCTGTGGATGCCCGACCAGCGCCACCGCCGCGGCAGCCAGATCAAAGCGCAGGCTGCGGTCCCGCGGGTTGACGCGCAGCGTGCGGGCGACCACGGCGTCGTGCGTGGGCAGCGTCTCGGCCTTCGACAGCTTGGACAGCGACGCCGCCTTGGGTTTGTTCCAGCCGCGCAGCCCGCGTTTCTGCTCCATCGGCGTGATGTCGTTGAGGGCGCCGAAGTCGTTGACGGTCATCACCCAGACCAGCCGGGTTTCGGCCGTGACCACGGTGGTGCCCGGGCTGTCTCCCGTACCACCGCCAGCGATGGCCGAGAGGGCAGCCAGTGCGTTGCGCCAGTTTTCCCCCTCGGCCGGGGTCGCGACAAAAAAGGTGGGCGGCGCCGGGCGTGCCTGGATCACGGCGACGGCTGCGTCGAGTTGCGCCTGCAGGTCGTGCAGGCCGATGCTGCGCAGGCGTTCACCGAGCACTTGCACGGCTTCGATGTGGTGGGCGTTGAGCGGTTCGGCCTCCGGGCGGTCCTTCAGCCAGGCCCGCACCAGCCAGCGGCTGATGTCGAGCTGGTCGATGTGGAGGGCGCTGGTGCGGGGTGTGAAGGCTTGCAGGTCGCGCCGTGCATCGCCCAGTTTCATCTGCAGGGCCAGCGCGAACACGCCCCAGGACGATTCCATCATCGGCTGGCGCTTGCCACCTTCGGCCAGACAGAACTTGAGCGCCTTCTGCAGCGCAGCGGGCGTGCCCTGGGCCATCAGCGCCAGGGGGTACGCCCAGGCAATCGGCATCGGCAGCAGCCCCTTGCGCTTGCCCGAGACCAGGCGCAGCGCCTCCAGCACCATCTCCATCGTCTCGATGCAGCCCGCCCAGTCGGCACGGCGGAACTGGCGCACGGCGTCGAATGCCTCCGCCATCGCGCGCCAGATGACGATGGCGCTCGCGAGTTCCGGCTGTCCGGTCGGATCGACCAGCGCCTGGAGCACGGCGGCCATGTCGTCGAAGCGGCCGGCAAGCATCAGGTATTCCGCCTGGGCGAGCGACAGCCCGCTGAGGCGCACGGCCTGGTCCAGCGCAGGGTCGGTCTGCGCGCGCTGGCGCAGCGCGTCCGCCATGGCCAGCAGCGGCAGTGCCCCGGGGTTGGCCCACCGCTGAACGAGCAGGTCGAAGTGTTCGCGCAGTGTCTTGGCTTGCAGGTATGGATGCATGCGCGCAAACAAGTCGGCGTCGAGCACGTCATGCAGCGACCGCTCCAGCACCGCCTCCCACTCCATGCCCCAGCGGCAGGCCAGCCGCAGCCGCTCCAGTTGGTCTGGCGCCTGCCCGCTGAAGACCGCCAGCCGTGTGACGGCGCAGGCGAGTTCCATGTTCTCGAAGTACCAGTGGGTGGTGCCGAACTGGGCGGCACTGCGGCTGCTCTCGGCGTTCAGCACGGCGTCGCGCAGGGAGTCCGGGTCGTCCCGCTGCAGCAGGGCCAGGTAGGTGGTGCTGTAGTGCGCCGGGTGGACGCGCCAGTGGCCGAGGCGCTGCGGGTGTTCGAGGATCCGTCCGTCCGCAGCCAGTGCAGCCATCGTCTCGCGCACCTGCTCGCCGGTGTAGCGTTTGCCTTCCCGGTTGGGCCACGCCAGTTCGGCCAGCAGCGTGAGGATCCAGGTTCGGGTGCGGTAGGAAACGCTCAGTGCCAGGGCCTGCAGGACATCGCTCTGTTCGCTGGTGAGGGAGGCGGTGCGGGATTCGGTGGAATGCATGGCGCCGCATTCTGCCTCGTTCAGGGGGGGTGACACCCGGTTTGCGGACGCGCTGCGCGTCTGGGCAATTGAGCCGCAGCCCGCAGCGCGGTGCGCCACAGCGGGCGCAGCGCAGTCCGCTGTCCGGCCGGTGCATAGCGCCACTGGCTCAGCGCCTCCAGCGGGCCGGCAAGGCCCGAGAGGGCGGCCTCGGCCTTTGTCTGGCTGCGCAGCTCCTCCAGTAACCCGACGGTGGACAGGTGGTCTGGCACGCCATAGCCCCGGCGCCGCAGAACCTGTCGCAGACGTTCGTGGCCGCGCAGCCACGGATCACGCGGCCGTTGCCGTGCCCGCCATGACACCCAGGTGGCACCGAGGCCCACCACCGCAGCAAAAGCACCGGCCAGCAGACGACCGAGATCCCGGCCGTCCAGCCCGTCCCAGCCCAGCGAGGCCAGCAGATCCTGCTGCCGGTGGGCCGAGTAGCCCAGCACCCACTGGTTCCACTGATGCTCGGCGGCGCCCCAGACCGCCCGCGCCTGTTCGAGCAACTGCGGGTCCAGGTTCACCAGGAGCTGGCCGACCCGCCCGCGCGGCGCGGCCAGCCGCTCGCCACGCCGGATCCGCTCGGGCGCCACGGCCCCGGTCGGATCGAGGCGCACCCAGCCGCGGCGGGCGTGCCAGTAGTCCACCCAGGCATGGGCATCGCGCTGGCGCACCTCCAGCACGCCGTTCAGCGGATTGACCTCGCCG
>JBEEMX010000382.1:0-3871 GCA_041192465.1 Pseudomonadota bacterium
TCGACTACGTGGACTGCCCCGCCAGCCGCGGCCAGCGTGTGCGCCTGTACAGCACCGATGTCGAAGCCGACAGCGCCACCCGCACGGCCCTCGCCCGCGTGCTCATGGCCCAAGCCACGCAGACGGTGGTCCTCGTCGGTGATGTGCCACCGCACGCCCTGAGCGACGCTCTGCAGCCACTCCGCGACGCCATGTTCCGGCCCGACTGGCACTGTGCTTACCTGCAGTTCATGCCGCTGGCCGCCAGCAGCCATGCCGCACTGGCCGGGCTGGTCGCCGCACTCGGGCCAGGCAGCGGCGTGGTGTGCCAGATCGCGCCACGGGTGAGCCGACCGGTGGAGGCGTGGACCTTCGTGAGCGAGTCGTGGAACCGCCTGCAAGCCGCCCTGAACCCCGAAGGCACCGGCCCGCAGCTCAATCCGCTGGCAGCCGGCCGCGACACGCTGCACGACATGCCGGACCTCGCCACCACCCCCGCCGCGCTGGCCCCGCTGGCCTCGCGGGCGCACCCGATCGAGCGGTTCGTGCTGGAAGCGCACGCTCTGCCCGGTGTGCAGAGCGTCTGCGTGTTCCACGTCGCCACCAGCCGCGTGGCGGCACACGCTGGAGCGGCCTTCCTCGCCAACGATCTGGCCCGCCGCGGCTCGCTGCTGCTGGCCGCGGGCAGCAGCACGCGCCGACAGTTGCACCTCGCGGGACAAGCCGACGAGGTGCTGGTGATGGGTGGCAGCGAGGCGCTGGGCGTGCGGGCACTGCAGGCACAACCAGGGCTGGCCCTGCACCTGGTCTACGACCCGAGCCTCACCAGCTGGACCCAGTTGCGCCCACGCCTGATGGCGATGGACGCTGCACTGCCCAGGGCGCCAGTCCTCTGAGGCTTCAGTGGACCGTGCGGCCGAAGGTGAAGCTGCCGTCCACGCCCAGCCCGACCGGGATCACGTCCCGCGGCGCGAACCGCCCTTCCAGGATCAGCCTTGCCACCGGGTTCTCGATGCGCTGCTGGATCGCCCGCTTGAGTGGACGCGCCCCGAACACCGGGTCGAAGCCCACCTTGGCGATCTCCTTCAGCGCCTCGGGTGTCACCTCCAGCACCATCTCCATCTTCGCCAGACGCCCCTCCAGCCCCTTGAGCTGGATCGCGGCGATGGACTCGATGTTCTTCTGGTCCAGCGCGTGGAACACCACGGTCTCGTCGATCCGGTTCAGGAATTCGGGCCGGAAATGTGCCTTCACCTCGCCCCAGACCGCTTCGCGGATGTCCTCGGTCGATTGACCCGCCATCGCCATGATCAGGTGCGAGCCGAGGTTGCTGGTCATCACGATCACGGTGTTCTTGAAGTCGATCGTGCGGCCTTGCCCGTCGGTGAGCCGGCCATCGTCGAGCACCTGCAGCAGCACGTTGAACACGTCCGGGTGCGCCTTTTCCACCTCGTCTAGCAGCACGACGCTGTAGGGCTTGCGCCGCACGGCTTCGGTGAGCGTGCCGCCTTCGTCATAGCCGACGTAGCCGGGAGGCGCGCCGATCAGCCGGCTGACCGAGTGCTTCTCCATGAACTCGCTCATGTCGATGCGGATCATGTGGTCCTCGCTGTCGAACAGGAAACCCGCCAGCGCCTTGCACAGCTCGGTCTTGCCCACGCCTGTCGGGCCAAGGAACAGGAACGAGCCCAGCGGTCGATTCGGGTCGGACAGGCCAGCGCGCGAACGGCGGATCGCGTTAGACACCGCGACGATGGCCTCCTCCTGCCCGACCACACGCTGGTGCAGCCTGCTCTCCATCTGCAGCAGCTTGTCGCGCTCGCCCTGCATCAGCTTGGACACCGGGATGCCGGTGGCGCGGCTGACCACCTCGGCGATTTCCTCGGCGCCCACCATCGTGCGCAGCAGTTGCGGGCCGCCCTTGCCATCCTTGCCGGCGCGGGTCTTGGATTCCTCCTTGGCCTGCGCCTCGTTCAGGCGCTTCTCCAGATCCGGCAGCTTGCCGTACTGCAACTCGGCCACGCGGTTGAAATCGCCCTTGCGCTTCCACTCCTCGATCTGGTGCTTGGTGCGGTCGATCTCTTCCTTGACGTGAGCCGACCCTTGCGCCGTGGCCTTTTCCGCCTTCCAGATCTCTTCCAGATCGGCGTACTCGCGCACCAGCTTGGCAATCTCTTCCTCGATCAGGCCCATGCGCTTGATGGAGGCGTCGTCCTTCTCCTTGCGCACCGCCTCGCGTTCGATCTTGAGCTGAATGATGCGGCGGTCGAGCTTGTCCATCACCTCCGGCTTGGAGTCGATCTCGATCTTGATCTTGGCTGCCGCCTCGTCGATCAGGTCGATGGCCTTGTCGGGCAGGAAACGGTCGGTGATGTAGCGGTGCGAGAGTTCGGCCGCGGCGACGATGGCCGGGTCGGTGATCTCCACGCCGTGGTGGACCTCGTACTTCTCCTGCAGGCCGCGCAGGATGGCGATGGTGGCTTCGACGGTGGGTTCGGCCACCAGCACCTTCTGGAAACGCCGCTCCAGCGCCGCGTCCTTCTCGACGTACTTGCGGTACTCGTTCAGCGTGGTCGCGCCGATGCAGTGCAGCTCGCCGCGGGCCAGCGCCGGCTTGAGCATGTTGCCCGCGTCCATCGCGCCCTCGGCCTTGCCGGCACCGACCATGGTGTGCAGCTCGTCGATGAACAGGATGATGCGGCCCTCGTCCTGCGCCACTTCCTTGAGCACCGACTTCAGCCGCTCCTCGAACTCACCGCGGAACTTCGCCCCCGCCAGCAACCCGGCCATGTCCAGCACCAGCACGCGCTTGTTCTTCAGCGACTCAGGCACCTCGCCGTTGATGATGCGCTGCGCCAGCCCTTCGACGATGGCGGTCTTGCCGACGCCTGGCTCGCCGATCAGCACCGGGTTGTTCTTGGTGCGGCGCTGCAAGACCTGGATGGCACGGCGGATTTCATCATCACGGCCGATCACGGGGTCGAGCTTGCCTTGGCGGGCGCGCTCGGTCAGGTCGAGCGTGTACTTCTTCAGGGCCTCGCGCTGGCCTTCCGCTTCAGCCGAATCCACGGTCTGGCCACCACGCACCGCATCCACCGCCGACTCCAGTGCCTTGCGCGTCAGGCCCGCACCGCGCACGGCCTGCGCGAAGTCGGTTTTCGATTCGGTCAGTGCCAGCAGCACCATCTCGGTGGCAATGTACTGATCGCCGCGCTTGGTCGATTCCTTCTCGGCAGCCTGCAGCAGGGCCACCAGCTCGCGGCTGGGCTGCAACTCACCGCCACCGACCATGGCAATGCGCGTCAGGCTGGATTCGACCGCGTCGTCCAGCGCTCTCAGGTTCACGCCAGCACGTTGCAGCAGCGAGCGCGGGCCGTCCTCCTGCTGCAGCAACGCCTTCAGCAAGTGCGCAGGTTCGATGTAGGGGTGGTCCGCCGCCAAGGCCAGGCTCTGGGCATCGCCTAGCGCCTGTTGCAGCAGGGTGGTGAGTTTGTCGAGTCGCATGGGTGTCCTCCGGTTGAAGGAAACTTGAGGCGAATCCACCAGGTTTTCAAGAGCTGGTCCGGAAAGCAAAAAAGGACTCCCATTTCTGGAAGTCCTTCGGTGCATTTCTGGTGGGCCCTGAGTGACTCGAACACTCGACCTACGGATTAAGAGTCCGCTGCTCTACCAACTGAGCTAAGAGCCCGCAACTCTGGGTGCGGTATTTCGCGTTAGTGCGTTCGCACAAGTATCTGGTGGTGGGTCCTGAGTGACTCGAACACTCGACCTACGGATTAAGAGTCCGCTGCTCTACCAACTGAGCTAAGAACCCCACTTGCCTGACGCATATTGCGTCAAGACCGATACTATAACACGTTTTTGGCGCTTGGTGGGTCGTGCGGGACTCGAA
>JBEEMX010000383.1:0-3868 GCA_041192465.1 Pseudomonadota bacterium
GAAGCGCGGGCCTTTCGTGATGTCGAGTACCGCGTCCACCGCCTGGCGGCTCAGCGCCTCGCGCAGGCCGTCGAGCGGGTGGATGAAGGCCGCGCCGGGCACATGCAGGCCCATCGCTTCGAGCAGCATCTGGTTGCTGTTGGCGGTGCCGTAGAAGGTGCAGGTGCCGGCGCCGTGGTAGGCGGCGGACTCGGCTTCGAGCAGCTTGTCACGGCCGACCAGCCCTTGGGCGAACTGTTCGCGCACCTTGGATTTGTCGCTGTTGGACAAGCCCGTGCTCATCGGCCCGGCCGGCACGAACACGCACGGCAGGTGCCCGAAGTGCAGCGCCCCGATCAGCAAGCCAGGCACGATCTTGTCGCACACGCCCAGCAGCAGCGCCGCGTCGAACACGTCATGTGCCAGGCCGACCGCCGTGGCCATGGCGATGGTGTCGCGCGAGAACAGGCTCAGCTCCATGCCCGCGAAGCCCTGCGTCACGCCATCGCACATCGCCGGCACGCCGCCCGCGACCTGCGCCGTCGCGCCGTGGCGGTGGGCTTCGTCGCGGATCAGCGCGGGGTAGCTCTCGTAGGGCTGGTGCGCCGACAGCAGATCGTTGTAGGCGGTGATGATGCCGAGGTTGGGCGCCTTCTCGGCCACCACGCGAAACTTGTCCGATCCCGGCAGCGCCGCGAAGGCATGCGCCACGTTGGCACACCCCATGCGATCCGCCCCACGGGGCTGCGCCGCCGCCGCCCGCGTCCGGCGAAGGTAAGCCTCGCGCTGCAGGCGGCTGCGTTCACGGATGCGGGCGGTGATGTCGGCGATCTGGGATTTCATGGGCAGGGTCGATCTGGAGTCTTGAAACTTGACACACGATTAAAGCGTAACTAAGTTACAGCGTCAACTCAATCGCCAGACGCCGACAGGGTCCAGAACGGACAACAGCCCGGCACGGTGGAGGCTGTCCACCCTGCCGGGCTGTCCGGGTGGGGTCACACGGCCGTAACCGGCCGGTAACTCCACGGCGTGCGCGGAACTTACGGGGCGTCGATCAGGCGGATCTCGACGCGGCGCGCTTCACGCTCGGTGCCAGTACCCATGGCGCTCTCTGGCTTGCGCAGCAGCACCTGGTTCAGCGGAATGCCCGCGACCAGCAGCGCCGCGCGCACGGCCTTGGCACGCTGCTTGGCGAGTTCGGCGTTCATGGCCGGATCACCCGTCGCGTCGTGGTAGCCCGACAGCAGCACGCGCTTGCCTGGATCGGCGGCGAGGGCTTTGACAGTCTCGGCCAGGGCCGGCTCAGCGTCGGCTTGCAGCGCAGCCGAGCCGGACTCGAAGTACGCGGTGGCCAGCGCCGCGGTCGTGGTGGCGTAGTCCACCAGCACATCCTGCGCTTCGGCCGTGCCCGCAGCACTGGCGGCGGCCTGGGTCACCGGTGCGGCCGGGCCCTTCAGGGTGCGCACCACGGCAAAGCCGATCACGCCCGCCAGCAACACCGCCACGCTGGAAAACACCACCATCAGACCAACCTTGCGGCCTTCGTCACGGTCGTCGTCACTCATGGGGAACCCTCCTCATCGTTAAAAGATGCGCAAGTTTAAGGGGCTCAGGACCGCCTGCGCTTGACGCACCCTGTCACACCCCAGGCTTGTCGCACCTGCACCACTGCGACGACACTGGGCCGCAATGCGCACGTCTCTCCCCTCGCCCGTTGCCCTGGTGGCCTGTTCCGCACACTCGCTCGCCCTGTTGCAGGCGACCCGGCAGCAGCTCGCCGAGCGGTTGGACCGCGGCGGACAGTTCTGGCTCTACGCCTACGGCTCGCTGCTGTGGCGGCCGCAGTTCGAGCCAGCCGAGATCCGACCGGCGCGGCTCTGGGGCCACCACCGGGCACTGCGCATGCGCTCGCGGGTCAACCGCGGCTCGCCGGAGTGTCCGGGACTGGTGTTCGCGCTCTTGCCCGGTGGTTCGTGCGTCGGGCAGGTCCACCGAGCGGGTCGCGAGGAAGCACTGTCCCAGCTCGACGCGCTCTGGGAGCGCGAGATGCCCAACGGCGTCTACACCCCGCGCTGGCTGCGCTGCCACACGCCGGACGGCCCGGTCGATGCGCTGGCCTTCACGCTCGATCCGGCCCACCCGTCCCACACCGGCCGGCTCGACGATGCGGCGCACCTGGCGATCTTCCGCGACGCCGCGGGACGTTACGGGCGCACCGTGGACTACCTGCACCGCACGGCGCTGTGCCTGCAGGCGCTGTCGATCCACGACGCCGAGGTGTCACGCCTCGTTCGGCTGGCCCGCGGCGACGGATTGCTGCCAGGCGAGGACAGTGCTTGACGCGCGCAGGCGATCCAGATCGGCGATGGTGTTGATGTCCTCCAGCACGCCGGGGTCGGCCACCTCGACCCCGTTCGACGGATAGCGCCCGAGCACGCGCCGCAAACCCTCCTCGCCGCTGAGCAGGACCAGCTCCGAATACAGCTCCACGGACAGCCCGACCGGGAAACCTTGCCGTCCGCGGTGCTGGGCATAGGCCACCGGCGCACCTTCCAGGCCCCGCGCCACCGCACGCAGCGTCTGTGGCCGCACCAACGGCATGTCGCCCGGCAGGATCAGCCAGCCCGGTACATGCGGACGCGCACCGACACCAGCGGCAATGGAAAAGCCGACACCCAGCGGCTCTCGGCTGGCCGATCCGACCGGCGGCAGCAGGATGATGTCGCGGGATGCCACGATGCTGCGCGCCACGTCCACCAGCGCCGCCACCGTCACCACCACCAGTGGCAGCCCCGCAGAGACCACGGCGTCAAGGGTGTGCGCCAGCACGCTGGCCGGGCCGAGCGACTGCCCGAGCTTGGGGCCAGCGCCCTCGAAGCGCATGCCGCCACCCGCCGCGAGCACCACCACGGTCGGCAGACTCCGGGTGGGGCTCATGGCGTGTTCCTCGTCTCGGTGTCGGCTGTGTTCATGCCGACATGGGAACCTACATCGCCCGCCAAGTGAACTGGTGCCTTCACTTAAGGAGAACTGCTAGCCACGCCAGCAGGCACGGGGAGGTTCCTATACTGACCGGCATGAACCACATCGCCGATCTGCGCAAGAGCTATGAAGCCGGGGAACTCGACGAGCACAGTGCCGCCAGCGCCCCGCTGCAACAATTCGACCAGTGGTTGCAACAGGCCCTGACCGCTGGAGTGCCGGAGCCGAACGCCATGACGGTCGCCACCGTCGGTGCCGATGCCCGTCCCTCCACCCGCATCGTGCTGATCAAGGGCTACGACACGCGTGGCATCGTCTGGTACACCAACTACGACAGCCGCAAGGGACAAGAACTCTCGCTGCATCCCTGGGCCGCGCTGCAATTCCACTGGGTCGAACTGGAGCGGGTGGTCCGCATCGAAGGCCCGGTCGAACGGGTGTCGGCCGAAGAGTCCGACGCTTACTACGCCTCGCGCCCACTCGATTCCCGCCTGGGCGCCTGGGCATCGCCGCAGAGCCAGCCGATTGCCTCGCGCACGGTACTCGTCACCAATGCGGCACGCGCTGCGGTGCAGCACGGCCTCCATCCGCCCCGTCCACCGCACTGGGGCGGCTACCGGCTCGCGCCGCAGCGCTGGGAGTTCTGGCAGGGCCGCAAGTCGCGCCTGCACGACCGGCTCGTGTACCGGCAAGACACCGAAGGCCATTGGCTGCGCGAGCGTCTGGCACCCTGAATCCGCAGGAATCTGCCGAAATCGGCAGGCAGGTCGTGCAGAATGCACCGTCCTGACCCACTTGGCACCCGCCCTGTTCACCGTGCTGTTCGATCCGTCCTGGAAACCTCTGCTGTCCGTGCTCGTGCAGCCACCGGCCAGCCTGCTGCTGCTGATCTTGCTGGGCCTGT
>JBEEMX010000384.1:0-3859 GCA_041192465.1 Pseudomonadota bacterium
GGCCCGACTCTGCCAGCGGTGCCACCTCGACCAGGATGCCGCCGAGCTTGCGGTCGTCGCCGCGCAGCCAGAGGTCGTTGGGCCACTTCAGGCCGGTGTGTTCGCCCAGCGCCTCGGCCAGCGCGAGACCGACCGCCAGCGACAGCCCGCTCCAGTCGGCCGGAGCCAACCGCAGGCCGAGCGAGAAGGTCAGCGACTGGCCCGGCTGCGACCACCAGGGCCGCCCGAGCCGGCCACGTCCGGCCCGCTGGCACTCGGCCACGAGCAGGCAGGGCAGGGTGTCGCCGCGGCGCGCCCGCTCCATCAGGTGCGTGTTGGTCGAATCGGTCTCGGCCAGCACCTCGACGCTCAGGCCGGGGGCCAGCGGTTCGAGGTCTTGCCAGAGCGTTTCGGCGTCCCAGTGCAGCATGGTGGTGTGGTCGTGTTGGAAGGCGCCCGTTCAGCGCCTGGGGCCGAGCATCGTACCCCGGCAATTTGGCGCCCCGCAGCGGCAGGCGTAGGCTTTCTTCAGTTTCGCCGTGTAGCGTTCATCGATCACCAGCCGGTAGTCGAAGAACAGCTCTTCGCCCGCCGCGATGTCGCGCAGCGCCCGGATGAAGATGCGCCCGCCGTCGTCCTCGGTCTCGCAGTTGGGGGCGCAGGCGTGGTTGATCCAGCGCGCTGAGTTGCCGCGCACGCCGCCATCGATCACATGGGCGTCGTCGATGTGGAAGTAGAAGGTGTGGTTGGGGTCGGACGGATCGCGCGGGTGCCGGCGCAGGGCTTCGTCCCAGGGGATGACTTCACCGAGGTATTCGATGATGATTTCGCCCGCCCGCAGCGCCTGGGTGGCGAACACGCCCCGCCCGTGGACACCGGAGCGGCGCACCTGCAAGCGGCGCTGTCCGGGCTTGCGCGGGGTGGCTGGCGCGGTCGAATCCGGTGGCGGTGGCGACATGGTGGTGCGAGATTGGTTAGATTGGGGTGTGAGCGTGTGCGTGCCCGTGTGTGTGCGTGTACGCGTATAGCCGTGGATTGTAGGGAGCACCCTGACGCTGGGTCGGGTGCATGGGCAGAGTTCTGCAAGAGTTCGAACATCATGAGCAAATCTCTCGTCATCGCCGAGAAACCTTCCGTCGCACAGGACATCGTCCGCGCGCTGACCCCCGTGTGCGGCAAGTTCGAGAAGCACGACGACCACTTCGAGAACGACCGCTACGTGGTCACCTCCGCCATCGGCCACCTCGTCGAGATCAAGGCGCCGGAGGAATTCGACGTCAAGCGCGGCAAGTGGAGCTTCGCCAACCTGCCGGTGGTGCCGCCGCATTTCGACCTGGCGCCGATCGACAAGGCCAAGAGCCGCCTGAGTGCCGTCGTCAAGCTGGTCAAGCGCAAGGACATCACCGACCTCGTCAACGCCTGTGACGCGGGCCGCGAGGGCGAGCTGATCTTCCGGCTGATCGAGCAGTACGCGCTCGGCAGCAAGGTCGGCACCAAGCCCGTGCAGCGCCTGTGGCTGCAGAGCATGACGCCGCAGGCCATCCGCGACGGCTTCGGCAAGCTGCGCAGCGAGGCCGACATGCGCGGTCTGGCCGACGCGGCGCGCAGCCGCAGCGAGGCCGACTGGCTCATCGGCATCAACGGCACCCGCGCCATGACCGCGTTCAACTCGCGGGACGGCGGTTTCTTCCTGACCACCGTGGGCCGGGTGCAGACGCCCACGCTGTCGATCATGGTCGAGCGCGAGGAGAAGATCCGCAAGCACGTTGCCCGCGATTACTGGGAAGTTCGCGCCGATTTCGGGGCCGATGCCGGCGTTTACGAGGGCAAGTGGTTCGACCCGAAGTTCAAGAAGGACGACGACGCCGAGCGGCGCAGCGACCGCCTGTGGAACGCCGCCGAAGCGAACGCGATCGCCGACGCCGTGCGCGGCAAGTCCGGCACCGTGCGCGAGGAGGCCAAGCCGAGCACGCAGGCCAGCCCGCTGCTCTACGACCTGACCACGCTGCAGCGCGAGGCCAACTCCCGTTTCGGCTTCTCGGCCAAGACGACGCTGTCGATCGCGCAGGCGCTGTACGAGAAGCACAAGGTGCTGACCTACCCGCGGACCGACGCCCGCGCGCTGCCCGAGGACTATGTCGCCGTGGCCAAGCAGACGCTGGACATGATCGCCAGCGAAGACCTGCCCGGCCCGCTGCAGGATCTCGCCACCCACGCCCGCAAGGCGCTGAAAGAGGGCTACGTCAAGCCGACCAAGCGCATCTTCGACAACACGAAGATCTCGGACCACTTCGCCATCATCCCGACGCTGCAGGCCCCGAAGAGCCTGAGCGAGATCGAGGCGAAGCTGTACGACATGGTGGTGAAACGCTTCATCGCGGTGTTCTACCCCTCGGCCGAGTTCATGGTCACGACCCGCATCACGCAGGTGCATGCCGCCGGCAAGGAGCACCAGTTCCAGACCAACGGCAAGGTGCTGGTGAACCCGGGCTGGCTGGCGGTCTACGGCAAGGAAGCCGCGGGCGAGGACGCCAACCTCGTGGCCGTCAAGCCGGGCGAGATCGTCACCGCCGACGAGCTGAAGATCGCCGCACTGCGCACCAAGCCGCCAGCGCGCTACAACGAATCGACGCTGCTGAGCGCGATGGAAGGCGCCGGCAAGCTCATCGACGACGAGGAGTTCAAGGCCGCGATGCAGGAGAAGGGCCTGGGCACGCCAGCCACGCGGGCGGCCACTATCGAAGGGCTGATCACCGAGAAATACCTGCTGCGCGACGGCCGCGACCTCGTGCCCACCGCCAAGGCGTTCCAGCTCATGACGCTGCTGCGGGGCCTGGAGGTGGAAGACCTGACCACGCCGGAGCTGACCGGCCAGTGGGAGCACCAGCTCAACCTGATGGAGAAGGGCCAGCTCAGCCGCGCCGACTTCATGCAGGGCATCGGCGACATGGCCCGGCGCGTCGTCACCAAGGCCAAGGAATACGACCGCGACACCATTCCCGGCGACTACGCGACGCTGAAGGCGCCCTGCCCGAACTGCGGCGGCGTGGTCAAGGAGAACTACCGCCGCTTCGCCTGCATCGGCGCGGACACCGCTGCCGAGGGCCAAGGCGCCGGCTGCGGCTTCTCGATCGGCAAGATCCCTGGCGGCCGCAGCTTCGAGCTGCACGAGGCCGAGGTCTTTCTCACCGACCACCGCATCGGGCCGCTGGAAGGTTTCCGCTCCAAGGCAGGCTGGCCCTTCACGGCCGAGCTGAAGCTGGTGCGCGACGAGGAAGCGGGCAACTGGAAGCTTGAATTCGACTTCGGCGACGACGCCAAGAAGGAAGCCGAAGAGTCCGAATCGGTCGATTTCTCCGAACAAGCGTCGCTGGGCCGCTGCCCGAAGTGCGGCAGCGCGGTGCATGAACACGGCACCAACTACGTCTGCGAGCACGCGGTGGGCACGGCGGCCACCTGCGACTTCAAGACCGGCAAGGTCATCCTGCAGCAGCCCGTCGCGCCCGAGCAGGTGACGCTGTTGCTGACGACCGGCAAGACCGCGCTGCTCGACGGCTTCGTCTCGAACAAGACCAAGCGCAAGTTCAAGGCATTCCTCGTCTACGACAAGAAGGAAGGCAAGGTGGTGTTCGAGTTCGAGCCGCGCGCCGCCAAGGTGCCGGCGAAGAAGGTGGCGGCGAAGAAGGCCCTCGCCTGACAGGACGCTGCTGCCGTCCGTGCTGGTGGTGTGCGGCCGTGTGTTGACATCCTCCCCGCCCTAAAGGACGGGGATTCCGGCGGGCGCGACCGCTTGCGCGGCCGAGCCTTCGGCGGGTTCCTGCTTCCTCGCGGCTGCGCGTCGTCCCCTCACGGGTCTGGCACGTCTGACCTCCGCTCCACA
>JBEEMX010000385.1:0-3857 GCA_041192465.1 Pseudomonadota bacterium
CCGCCAGGCCGGCGCCAAGCCCCAATCGGACTGGTCCGGCAGCGCCAGCGCGGCCTCGGGGCCACTGCCGGGGCGGGCGATGGCGATGCGCGGGCGGGCGGCGTAGTAGTCGTCGCTGCCGATGGGCACCAGCACGCTGGCCGCGTCATACGCCCCGCGCAGGAACACCACCAGCAGCCGCGGCACCGAGGCTGGCGCCGCCCACAGCACCCCGGCTCCACTGACCAGCGGGACGGCGGCGGCCCGCTTCAGGAAATCGCGTCGCAGCATCGTCGTCATCAGCAGTTCCTCGGTCAGCGCAGCATGAATTCGGGGGATGAGAGCAGAAGCGCATGGCGGTCCTGCGGCAGGGTGGCCTGCGCGAGCACGGCGCGGGTGCGCTCGCCCAGCGGTCGGATCAGGCGCTCGTCTGGTGCAACGGCCGGACGCCCCGGCGTAGCCGACAGCCGGCTGAGCGTGCGCGCCACCTCGAAGCGGGCCGCCATCTGGCCGGAGCCGTTCCAGGCGCTTTCGTCGAGCGGGTAGCCGTCCGGCGTGGCGCGGCCGTAGAGGGGCTGGCCGAGGCGGTTGAGCGCGGTCATCGCCGGCGCCATGTCCACCAGCGGTGCCTGCGGATCGGCCACCAGGCGCAGCGCCGAGAGCACGTAATGCACGGGATCCTTGAACTTGCGCCCCAGCGAGGCGGTGAACTCGGGCGCGGCGATCAGCGCCTCCAGCGTCAGCGCGATGTCGCCATCGGTGGCGAGGAAACGCTGGCTCAGGCGATCGACCAGCGCCGCTGGCGGCTCGTCGGCGACCAGGAACACCGCCAGCTTGCGGCAGACGTGGCGGGCTGTGGCGGGGTGCCGGGCGAGCGCGCCAAGCTGCTCCAGGATCTCGTCCCAGCCGCGTCCGCCCTTGAGCGTCTGGCCGAGCACGGTCTTGTCGCCCAGGTCATGGCGCCCAGGGTGGAACTCGGTCAGCCCTTCGCGGCGGTAGAGCGGCTGCAGCTTCGGCGCCACCTTGGCCGGCGTGTCGCTGAAATTCACGCCCAGCCCGGTGAGCACGCGGGCGAGTTCCTGCACATCGCGCTGGCTGTAACCCCCGTCCACGCCCAGGGTGTGCAGCTCCATCAGCTCGCGGGCATGGTTCTCGTTGATCCGGCCAGCGGCGTTCTGCTCGTTGTCGAGGTAACGCAGCATGGCCGCGTGCGTCGCGCTGGCCACCAGCAGATCGCGGAAGCGGCCCAGGGCGTGCGGGCGCAGCGCCTGTTCGTAGTCCCCGACGAGCATCCGCAGGTTGGCCTTGGTCTGCCCGACATTGAAGTGGTTGAACCAGAACCAGACCATCTGCTCGCGCAGGCCGTGCGGCGAATGCAGCGCCTGCAGCAGCGAACGCACCGCCGCTTCGCGGGCCACCAGGGCCAGACGCTGCTGGTAGGGCTGGCGGTCGTCGCCGCGGCGCAGTTGCTCCAGCTCGGCCACCAGCGCCGGCAGTGGCAACCGGGTGATGGACAGGGCCTCGATTGCGCCCTGCACTGGCACCGGCAGTGCAGCATCCGCAGCGGGATGCAGCAGTGCCTGCACGGCGTCGCGGCGACCGCGTTCGGCCCAGTCGTCGGCGCTGGCCGCGCTGGCGCCCCAGGTGAGTCGGTCCAGCACGGCCAGATCGGCCGGGTCAATCGCCCGGTGCGCGGCGCGGCGTATGGGCAGCCGACTCACGGAGGTACAGCCGGCCAGCCAGAGTGCGCCGCCGCTGGCTGTGGTCAAAAAAGCTCTGCGCTGGGACACCGGGGGACTCCAAAAGAAAAAATGCTGCAATGCAACACGAACATGAAGGACTCTCGACTTAGGGATGGTGTTGTTTAAGGGTTTACACCTACATTCGCCCCCATGGGTACTGTAACTAACCACTCCAGGGCGCCGTCCCGGGCCGGCTGGGTTCCGATCCGGCCGCTGGGCGAAGCACACCGCACGCAGATTCTTCAGCACCTGCTGGGACTCAGCGACCAGGACCGCTACCTGCGGTTCGGCTACGCGGCCAATGATGAGCGCATCCGTGCGTATGCCGCATCGCTGGACTTCTCCCACGACGACGTGTTCGGCATCTTCAACCGCCGCCTGCAGCTCGTCGCCATCACCCACCTCGCCTACAGCCAGCTCGCCAGCGCCAACCACGGCGTGAGCCGCATGGCCGAATTCGCGGTCTCCGTGGACCACCGGGCACGCGGCCGGGGCTACGGCGGGCGCCTGTTCGGTTACGCCGTGCGCCATGCACGCAACCGCGGCGTTGATCGCCTGTTCATCCACGCCCTGAGCGAAAACACCGCCATGCTGCGCATCGCCCGCAAGGCCGGCGCCGACATGCAGCGCGACGGCGGTGAATCGGAAGCCTGGCTGCAACTGCCGCCAGACAGCCTGGCGAGCCAGATGGAAGAGCTGTTCGCCAACCACGCCGCCGACCTCAACTACGTCGCCAAGGGCCAGCTCCGCCGCCTGCAGCACGTCTGGGCGCGCTACCGGCACTTCCAGCACCGCGTGCTCCGGATGGCCGGTGTAGGTCCGCGATAGCCCCACGAACCGGGCGCCCATGGCCAGTTTTTCACCATCGGCAGACCGCGTGTCTGCCGATTTCGTTTCTGGTGATCGGATCAGGAACTTGTTTCACTCAGACAAGGTATTCACAACACGTTACATAATTGCATAGGATCGCGCCCAAGTCCTGGCCGCTTCTGCCGATTCAGCACAGATCTGTTCACCTCCTTGCCCGGAACGCACCATGCCTACCCAAGTCTGGATCCTCGCACTCGCCGCGATCGCTGGCATCGTCGGACTGGCGGTGCTGGTGCTGCGCCGCTCCGGCAGCACGGCATCTGCCAAAGCCGTTGACCTGCCCACCGAATGGCCGCTGACCCAACGCCCGATCTTCTCGCCCGAGGAGCGCGCCCTCTACCGGCAGTTGCGCACCGCCCTGCCGCACCACACCATCCTGGCCAAGCTGCCGCTGGTGCGCTTCTGCCAGCCGGAGGACCGGGAGGAGCTGCGTTACTGGTTCAACCTGCTCGGCCCGATCCATGTGAGCTTCGTGGTCTGCGCGGAAAACGGCCGCGTGCTGGCCGCCGTGGACATCGAGCGCCCGAACCGCCAGCCGGCCAAGCGGGTCTCGGCCATCAAGCTGGCGGTGCTGGAAGCCTGCCGCATCCGCTACGTGCGTTGCCGCTCGGACCAGTTGCCGACCGCTGCCGAGCTGCAACTGCTGGTGCCGGCCCATGGTGAAGGACAGGGCCAGCGTCCGGCTGTTCCGGGCGGGATACCGGAAGCCCCGATCCGCCCTGCACCGACCCACGCAGCAGCGGCACCCCGCTCGGCCACACCCGCCGCGCCTGCGGCACCCGGTGCGCCGAGCGCCGCTGCGGCAGGTGGCCAGTGGTACGAATCCGGTTTCTCGCAAGACTCCTTCTTCGCCCCCGAAACCCAGCGCGACCCCTTCGACGACACCCCCGTGCGCGCCCCGGCAGCGCCGATGCCCGGCCCGAAAAACTGGGCCGGCCCGTCCACCAGCAAATTCCAGCCAGGTGACTTCGGCCCCTCCGGCGACGCGGGCGGCGACATCATCGGCCGCCGCTGAGTCGCGTCGGGTGGGATCGGGCTGGTCTAGGATGCGGCATGACCGCATCCCATGACCCAGCCCATGCTCTGCACGCCGACCAGCCCTACACCGGTCTGACCCCGCACGCGGTGCTTGACGCGCTCGACGCCGCCGGTCTGCGCGGCGACGGGCGCATCCTGCAGCTCAACTCCTACGAGAACCGCGTCTTCCAGGTTCATCTGGAGGAAAGCCTCGACCCCGCTGCACCGCTGCCGGGCGTGGTGGTGGCC
>JBEEMX010000386.1:0-3851 GCA_041192465.1 Pseudomonadota bacterium
AGGGAAAGAGCCTGTGCTGGCGTGAGCGCATGAACCGCACCCACGCACCACAGCAGGCCACTGAACAGCAGGGGCAGGAACCGGGTGCGCATCGCTGACGACCTTGCTTACTTCTTCTCGGGCACGTTCTTCTTGCCCTTGTTCTCCGCGATGTAGTCGCTCCACGGATCGGCCACCACCGGACCCGGCGTCTTCCACACCACGTTGAACTGGCCGTCGGCCTTGATCTCGCCGATGAAGACCGGCTTGTGCAGGTGGTGGTTTTCCTTGTCCATCGTGCTGGTGAAGCCGCCCGGTGCCTTGAAGGTCTGGCCGGCCATCGCGGCGATCACCTTGTCGGTGTCGGTGGACTTGGCCTTCTCGACCGCCTGCGCCCACATGTGGATGCCGAGGTAGGTGGCTTCCATCGGGTCGTTGGTCAGCGGCTTGTCCTTGTGGCCGGCAATGCCCTTGGCCTTGGCGTAGTCGCTCCACTGCTTGATGAAGGCGGTGTTGGTCGGGTTCTTGATCGACATGAAGTAGTTCCATGCGGCCAGGTGACCCACCAGCGGCTTGGTGTCCACGCCGCGCAGCTCTTCCTCACCCACCGAGAACGCCACCACCGGCACGTCGGTCGCCTTCAGACCCTGGTTGCCCAGTTCCTTGTAGAAAGGCACGTTCGAGTCGCCGTTGATGGTCGAGATGACGGCAGTCTTCTTGCCTTCGCTGGAGAACTTCTTGATCTTGGCGATGATCGACTGGTAGTCGCTGTGGCCGAACGGGGTGTACTCCTCGATGATGTCCGACTCGGCGACGCCCTTGGACTTCAGGAAGGCGCGCAGGATCTTGTTGGTCGTGCGCGGATAGACGTAGTCGGTGCCCAGCAGCACGAAGCGCTTGGCCGAACCGCCGTCCTTGCTCATCAGGTATTCCACGGCGGGGATGGCCTGCTGGTTGGGTGCCGCGCCCGTGTAGAACACGTTCTTCGACAGCTCTTCACCCTCGTACTGCACGGGGTAGAACAGCAGCGAGTTCTTCTCTTCGAACACCGGCAGCACCGACTTGCGCGACACCGAGGTCCAGCAGCCGAAGGTGGCGGCAACCTTGTCCTGGTCGATGAGCTGCTTGGCCTTCTCGGCGAACAGCGGCCAGTTGGAGGCCGGGTCAACGACCACCGGCTCCAGCTTCTTGCCGAGCACACCGCCCTTGGCGTTGATCTCGTCGATGGTCATCAGAGCCACGTCCTTGAGGACGGTTTCCGAGATCGCCATCGTGCCCGACAGCGAGTGCAGCACGCCGACCTTGATGGTGTCGGCCGCGTGGGCGAGCAGCGGCAGCGTGGTCACGGCCACGCCGAGGGCAACGGCGCTGAGCTTCTGGGCGAAGGCGCGGCGGGTAGCGGAAACGATCTTCATGACGGGGTGACTCCGGGGGCTGTTGAGCGGGTGGATCGGATGCCCGCAGTGTCCCGGCCGGGGTCAGTTTGTGAAATACGCCATATGGCGTAGACCTCGTGTGGATCAGCCGCCTCCGCCGCACCCGCCGCCACAACCGCCACCACCACATCCACCCCCATCGCCGCTGCGTGGTGCGATGGCCGACTTCAGCAAGGCCAAGTCCCCGGCCGTGGCTGCCCCGATCACCCCGGCCGCCACCACCGAGGCCAGCAGCGGACTGCCGAGCGTCACCGACGTGCCCCGGGGCACCAGGCGGGTGAACTCCTCGACCAGCCGCTGTCCCCGCCGGGTGGGCCGGATCGGTGTGTGGGCATAGGCACGGTAGAGGCTGTACAGCACCCCGAGCAGGACCAGCGCCCCGAGCAGCCCGTGCCCCCGGTAGAGCAGCGACACCCCGCCCGGCACCGCCAACCAGCGCGGGAAGCTGCGCCACACACCGGCGCGGCGCACGGCCGCGGTGTGTTCCTGCGCGGCCGGGGTCGGCCACAGGGCGTCCTCCGCGGCTTCCCGGACCAACGCGGGGTAGGACAGCGTCAGTGGCAGCTTCGGCTTCACGCTGGCGTCGGTGAGCCGGCGCAGCTCACGCCAGACGGCCCATTCCTCGGGTGTCAGCCCCTCGTCGTCGCGCGGCGCCCGGTCGCCGAGCACAGGCTTGCGCTTCACGAAGCCCACCAACCCGCGCTGGTGCAGACCGGCCAGCGCCGTGGCTGTCACACGCTCTTCGCCGCCGCACAGAAAGGCCAGCAGGCTCGGGCGGTAACCGCCGGCCAGCAGACGCGCCAGCACGTCGCCATGGTCTCCCAGCGTTTCCAGCTTCGGCACCGGCACGGCCGACGCGCTGGGCCACAGGTCGGCGGGTGGTGCTTCGCCGAAGACGCGGGCGTAGTCGTCCAGCGTGTCGCGGTACTGGTCGCCGTGGCGGATGTTTTCCAGCACGCCGCCGGGGTTCGGATCGTGGTGCAAGGGCACGCCCAGCACCTCGCCGCACAGCCGGCCCCAGTAGTCCCGCGAATACAGCAGGTGCGTGTGCCACACCACATCCACCGCCGCCGACGGCGACACCGGCCGCCCCGCCACCTGCGTCAGCAGGAGGAAACGCCGGTACTCCTCGACTGCGCGCCGGGTGTGCGTGGCGGTCCAGCGGTTGTCCTCGGCGATGCGGTCACTGACCGTGCGCGTCAGGCCGGGTGGATCCAGTTCAAAGGCTTGCAGGCGCGCCCACAGCGCGGTGGCGGCAGGATCGGTGAGTCGCATCGTCGTCTCCTGGCCGCCACGGGCCTGGACACCAGGCCGAACGCGACGGCATGGAACACAGCGTAGGCACAAGGCCCTCGTCGATCTATCTGGGGCACCCCATAGGCGGTGCCCTCAGTCCGCTTCAGGCGGCGGACCGTCCGACACGTCCAGCCGCTCGACCAGCGCGTCCAGGACGGCATGGAACCGCTGCGTGAACGCCTCGCCCAGCCGCGCCTCGATCTGCGCGTAGGCCGCCTCGATCTGCGGTGCCATCGCCTCGGCCAGCGCCACGCTCTGCGCCGTCAGCGCCACGCGCACCCGCCGCTGGTCGCCATCGACGCGGCTGCGCAGCACCCAGCCCGCCTCGTCCATGCGCGCCAGCACACCCGCCAGGCTCGGGCTGGAGATCTGACAGACCTCGACCAGCTCGCGTGGTTCCAGCGGACCGCGCTCCAGCAGCGTGCGGATGACGCGCCACTGCTGCTCGGTCACCCCGTGCTCGTTGAGGATCGGCCGGAAGCGGGCAATCACGCGCTCGCGGGCCTGCAGCAGCAACAGCGGGAGATTGCGGTGACGAATGTGGGCGGGGGTAGGGAGATCGCTTGACATGCTCACATCGTAGCAATTAGATTGCGCACACTGCGTAAATCGCTAATGTGTTAGTGAATCACGATGCTTCCTTCGATTCCCAGGCTCAGCGGCACGGTCTACACCACGCTGCTCAACCACCGGCCGCAGCTCGCCGCGCTCGGTGACGCGGTCCACGCCGCGCCGTACAAGGCACCACCGCAGCACCCCGTGCTCGGCGTGAAGCCCCGCAACACGCTGGCGGCCGATGGCGATGCGCTGGTGGTGCCGGCCGGCTTCGACGCGGTGGAGATCGGCGCCTCGCTCGGCCTCGTGATCGGGCGCACGGCCTGCCGCATCACGGCGGACGAGGCGCTGTCCTTCCTCGCCGGGTACGTGCTGGTGAACGAGGTCAGCCTGCCACGACCGAACCACTACCGCCCGTCGGTGCGTTTCATGGCGCGGGATGGCTACTGCCCGATCAGCGCCACCGTGGTGCCGACCGCCGAGGTGGCCGCGCCGGACGACCTCGGCGTGCGGGTCTGGATCGACGGCGTGCTCGTGCGGCACACCACCACCGGTGACCGCCTGCGCCCGGTCGCTGCGCTGCTG
>JBEEMX010000387.1:0-3846 GCA_041192465.1 Pseudomonadota bacterium
CCAGCTCGACGTGCTCGACCGGCAACTGGCCGAGCAGCCCTACATCGCGGGCGAGGACTACACGATCGCGGACATGGCGATCTGGCCGTGGTACGGCGCGCTGGCCAAGGGGCTGGTCTATGGCGCGGGCGAGTTCCTGCAGGTGCAGGACTACAAGAACATCCAGCGGTGGACCGATCAGGTGGCGGCGCGGCCAGCCGTGCAGCGCGGGCGCAAGGTCAACCGCGTCCAGGGTGATCCGGCCAGCCAGTTGCACGAGCGGCATGACGCCAGCGACTTCGAGACGAAGACGCAGGACAAGCTGGGCGGCGCCTGAACCTGCGTCCGGCTACGTCAGACCAGCGGCACGGTCATTCGCGCAATCACAGGTGCGGTATCGGGCCGCACCCCGCGCCACCACACGAACGCCTCGGCCGCCTGCTCCACCAGCATCCCGACACCATCGGCCAGCCGGGGCACACCCGCGTTCTGCGCCAGCCGCAGGAACGGCGTCAGCCCCTTGCCGTAGACCAGCTCGTAGGCCAGCACCGTCCCGGTGAACACCGACGCGGGCACGGCGGGCAGTTCCGCCTTGAGGCTGGCGGAGGTGGCGTTGAGCACCACGCCGAACCGCTCGCCGGCCAGATCGCCCAAGCCGCAGCCGGTGATGCGCCCGCGTCCGCTGAACGCGGCGGCCAGCGCGGCGGCCTTCTCCGGCGTGCGATTGGCGATCACCAACTCGGCTGGCTGCTCGGCGAGAAACGGCAGCAGCGCGCCCCGCACCGCCCCACCCGCCCCCAGCAGCAGCACCCGCTTGCCCGCCAGCGCCACGCCGAGGTTGCGCTGGATGTCGTGGACGAGGCCCACGCCGTCGAAGTTATCGGCCCAGATGCGGTCGCACTCGAACTTCAGGGCGTTGGTGGCGCCGGCCAGTTCGGCACGTTCCAGCCGGTCGGTGGCGAGGTCAAAGGCTTGCAGCTTGAACGGTGCGGTGACGTTCATGCCGCGCCCGCCCGCGTCGCGGAAGGCGTACACGGCGCCCGGGAAGCTGTCGAGCGGGCCTTCGAGGACGGTATACGCGATGTCCTGTGCGGTCTGCTGGGCAAAGGCGGTGTGGATCAGCGGCGACTTGCTGTGCGAGATGGGGTTGCCGATGACGGCGTAGCGGTCGGTCATGTCGATCCTTGTCGTGACGAAGTCAGGGCTTGTTTCGAGAACAGCACGCCATCTGCCTGCATCGCCGCGATCTCGTCGGCGCTGAAGCCCAGGCGGGCGGCCACGTCGGCATTGTGCTGGCCCAGATCGGGCGCCACCTGGTGGACCGTGGTGTCACAGCCGGAGAAGCGGAACGGCAGGTTCGGCAGCCGCAGCGTGCCGTAGCGCGGGTGTTCCTGCTCCATGACCATGCCGCGCGCCCGGATCTGCGGGTCGTTGATCACCTCGTCGATGCGCTGCACCTTGGCGGCAGGCACGTCGATCGCATCCATCAGCGCCAGCACCTCGGCCACCGTGCGCGCCGCGACCCACGGCTTGACGGCGGCCAGGATCTCCTCGCGGGCGGCGTTGCGACCGCCGGAGGTGTGGAAGCGCGTGTCGCTGCCGAAGCCGGCCGGGCCGCCGTGCTGCTCGATCAGTGTGGCGAAACGTTTCCAGGCGTCGTCCACCTGCGCGGCCAGCACGAGGTCGCCGTCCGCGGCACGGAAGACGCCGTACAGCGTCGAGGTCGGCATGTCGTGGCCGGTCTGCTCGGGCAGCACCGTGCCGCCGGACAGCGTGTAGCACTGCACCGCGTATTCGTGCATCGACACCAGGCAGTCGTAGAGCGCCATGTCGATGTGCTGGCCCTTGCCCGACGTGACGCGGCCGAGCAGCGCGGCGTTGATCGCGGCGACCGCGTGGATGCCGGTGTACATGTCGCCCAGCGAGATGCGCAGCAGCGGCGGCGCTTCGCCCGGCATCCCGACCATCTGCATGATCCCGCTCTTGGCCTCGGCGATCAGGCCGAAGCCGGCGCGGTGCGAATCCGGGCCGGTGTGGCCGTAGGCGGAGATGGAGCAGTAGACGAGCTTCGGGTTGCGCGTCGAGAGTTCGGCGTAGCCCAGGCCGAGCTTGTCGAGCGCGCCGGGGCGGTAGTTCTCGATGAACACGTCGGCCGAGTCGCACAGCTTCTGCATGAAGTCCTTGCCACGCGGGTCGCGCATGTTGACGCTCACGCCCTGCTTGCCCATGTTGAGCTGCAGGAAGTAGCCGCTCTGCTGGTCGTCGAGGACGTGCGCGTGCTGGCGGCCGGCGTCGCCCGAACCGGGGCGCTCGACCTTGATCACCTCGGCGCCGAGCGCGGCGAGGCAGCGGCCGACGTAGGGGCCGGCGAGGAAGTGGCTGTAGTCGATGACGCGGATGCCGGCGAGCGGCAGCGGCTGGGCGGACGGGTGGGCGGTGTTGTCGGTGGACGGGTTCATGCGGATTTCCTCGGGACCATGACGCGGTGCTCGCCGCGCTGCACGACTTCGTCGCGCTGGTTGATCAGCTCGGACGGCAGCACCAGGATGCCCCAGCCCGGCCTGCTCTTCGATTCACGTTTCACGCCGACATGGAAGCGCACGCGCACCACGTCGCCCAGCTTGATCGGTGCGACGAAGCTCCATTCCCAGCCGAGCGACATGCCCGGCTGGAAGCGCATCGCGCTGTTGGTCTTCAGGCCATCGGCGATCGACAGCCCGAACAGGCCGTGCGCGACGCGGGTGCCGAACGGGGTCTGGCGGGCGTAGTCCTCGTCGGTGTGGACGGGGGTGTGGTCGCCGCTCAGGTCGGCGTAGGCCAGCACGCGGGCTTCGGTGACTTCGTAGGGCGGGCTGGTGCAGCTCGCGCCGACTTCGGCGTCGTCCCAGTACAGGTCGTGGGTGGTGTCGCAGGCGGTGGACATGGTGCGAATTCAGCTCCGGGGATTGATCGACAGGGCCTGCGCGACGCAGCTCGCGGGGCGGGCCTGCATCAGCTCGACGGCCAGCCCGTCCGGCAGGCGCAGCCAGTTGCGGCCCTGCGGCATCTCGGTGACGCCGAAGGTGTGGGCGGCGGCGATGGCGGCGTCCACGTCCTCGCACATGATCCCGAGGTGGCCGAGCCGCCCTTCCGGCCCCGCGAAGTCGGGCCTGGCGATGAACTGCATGCCGCCGAGGGTCCAGTACTGGACCGGGTCGGCTTCGGTGCCCTGCACTTCGCGCATCGCCATGCCGAGCACGTCGTGGAAGAAGCGGATGTGCCAGTGGATGTCGCGCACCCAGATCGCGACGTGTTCGAGGTAAGCCTTCGTGGCCATGGTCATTCCTTGGGTTGTGCGGGTTGTGTGGATTGGCGGTCGATCGCCATGCGCCGCTCGATGCCTTTGATGCAGGCGACCAGTGCGGCGTTGACCGGGGTAGGCACGCCGATCCGCGTACCTGCACGGACAACGGCCCCGTTGATGAAGTCGATCTCGGTGATGGAGCCTTTTTCCAGGCTCTGCAGCATCGAGGTCTTGAACGCGAACGGCAGCCCGGCGGAGGCGCGGTCCCAGGCTTCGACCGGCTCGGCCATGCTCAGCCGGACACCGCTGGCCCGCGCCACGGCCATCGCTTCGGCGACCGCGGCAAGCGCCGTGTCACGCAGCGCGGGGATGGCGTACAGCTCGCCGTAGACCAACCCGGTGATGCCGCTCAGCGCGCCGGTGGCGACGTTGATCAGCAGCTTGTCCCACACCGTGCCGAGGATGTTGTCGCTGACCTCGGTGTGCAGGCCGGCGCGGTTGAAGGCGTCGGCGATGGCCTGCACGCGGGGCGTGGCCGTGCCGTCGAGTTCGCCGATGACGGTGTGCTTGCCGGTGACGCCCGA
>JBEEMX010000388.1:0-4668 GCA_041192465.1 Pseudomonadota bacterium
GAACTGGTTGACCGTCTTGCCCGGCCCGATGTAGCTGGTGTTGTGCCCTCCGACGGTCGTGGTTGCGGTCGTGTCCGGGCACATGCCGTTGGCGCAGCGACTGGACCAGCCGGTCTGCACGCCAGGTACGGCTTCGCGCTGTGGGATGCCGGTGCGCTGCACATCGCCACGAATGCCGAGCTGCTGGATGTCGGGGTGGTCGATGGGCTTGGGCGGAGGTGGCTCCGTCTGCGGCATGCTGGTGGGGTTGTACCCGCCGCCCATGACACCCGCATCTGGCACCTCGACCGTGCAGATCCCAGACCGGCACTGCTGGGTCGATAGGTCGGTTCCGGCCGGGGCCTGGCCCATGGTGTAGGGTGCGCTGCGCATGCTCAGTACCAGTCCTGCGACTGGCCCCCCTGCTGGTCGTAGGCGTCGTAGGTGTCGTAGCCGGGGTCGACGCCGAGCGTGCTGCTCGGGCTGCCGAAGCCGCCGCTCAGTGGACCGGCCGACCCGCTGGTCATGGCGTTGGTCATCGGGCCACCGGTGCCGCCGACGACAGCGCGACCTTCCAGCTTGGCCTTGTACGCCTGGCACTCCTTGGAGTCCCAGCCGATGCGGTCGCAGGCCAGCTTCTGCTGGCCCGTCTGGGCGTCGAGCTGCTGGTTCTGAGCCTGGATCATGCCGGTCTGCCGGAGCTGCCGCTCGTGGTCCTCGCGGATGCCAGCCAGCCGCTGGTTGCTGCCGTACTTGGTCAGCTCGGAGCCCAGCTTCATGCCGCCGTACAGCCCGCGCTGCGTGGCGTCACCCCACCGGCCCAGCAGGCCGCCGAGGCCGCCCTGCATGCCGGAGCCGAAGTCGTCCGGCGAGACGCCGGGCGCGAGGATGGAGTAGGGCATCAGCGGTCTCCTGCCGACGAGCTGCCGGGCACTACCCCGTCCTCGATGGCGCGGGTGTTGGGGTCGTTCTGCGTGCTGCCCTTGACCAGCCGGTCGATGGCGTCGCGCAGCTCCGAGCCGTGTCCGTATTTTCCGTATGCCATGTGAATCTCCTTTATGCGCAGCACTGCTGCGGCTGACCGCGAATGCCGAGCAGGCCGCCAAGGCCGCCGACCACGTTGCACTCGCCGCTGAACATGGGCAGCACGGTGGCCAGGGTGGCCAGGGCACCGACCACGCCGCCGGTCCCGCCGCCGCCCTGCTTGGCAGTGGCGCGGATGGATGCGGCCAGGAACTGGTACGCCTGGGCTGCGCTGGCCAGCATCTCGCCGCCTTCGCGCAGGGACTTGAACGCCGACTCGGCGAACATGCCCCACTGCTTCTCGCTCAGGCTGTCGCCCTTGCCTTCGAGCTGCAGGTACATCTGGGCGATGGACTCCCACCGCTGGCGCAGCATCTCCACGGCGGCGGCGTCGAGCTTGTAGGCGAGCTGGGAGTGCGAGGACCACCGCTCGGTGGCCATCTGCTGGCGGCGCTGGTCGGCCTCTAGCGTGATGCGGGCGTGTGCGCCGTACCGCTCGGTGGCCATGGCCTGGCGACGCTGGTCGAGGTCGAGGGACGTTGCGGTGTGGGACTTCCACCGCTCGGTGGCCATGTTGGTGGCCTCGCTGTCCAGCTCGATGCTGGCTTTCTGGTGGTTGTTGTACCGCTCGGTGGCCATCTGGTTGCGGCGGTCGTCGTACTTCAGGGCCAGCTCGCGCCGACCCATGCGTGCCTGCTCCAGTGCCGTGGCGTGCTTGAACCGCATGTCGTGGTTGGTGCTGAACGCGAACTGCCGCTCCTTCTCGCGTGCCGCAGCGGTCGCGCCGATGCTGGCGCCGAGGGTGGCGAGGCGGACGTCGAGCTGTGCCGAGGCACCCCGGCGCATGTTGTACCGCTTCCCTGTACGACACGCCTCCTCGTAGGCAGAGGTGGCGGCCAACTCGGCATCGGCACGGGCACGGTCGGCGATGCCGTTGTAGTCGGGCACGTAGCCGCAGGCCACGAACTCGCACAGCTTGGCGAAGGCGTCGTTGGTGCAGAGCACCTCGGAGTGGATTTGCTCGGCGTCGGCGCGGTCTGCGTTCTGCTGGATGGCGCTGTGGATGATGCCGTCGAGTCCGGGCAGCTCGTTCCACAGGTCGTTCGACTTGAGGCGGCGCTCGTTGATCTCGTTGTTGAGGATGAAGTCGTAGGTGTCCTTGGCCACCCACTCGCTGTCGGACTTGGTGGCCTGCTCGACGATCTCGCCCTTGATGACCTGGTCCATCGGGTCCATGAGTGCCCACTGCTGGTCGCTCTTGGTGCCCTGCTCGACGATCTCGCCCTTGAGCACCTGGTCCATCAGCGGCATCTCGCCCCACTGGGCGTCGGCGCGGAACTGCCGGTCGTTGACCTGCGCCATGATGTTGTTGTGGATGGGCAGCAGATCGGGCCACAGGCTGTCGGCGCGTGCGCGGTACTCGGTGAGCTGGGTGCTCAGGTCGGTCTCGAACGTGGGCAGCTTGTTGCGCTCGGTGTCGGCGCGGTTCAGCTCCGAGGTGCCGCGCGCCTTCATCACATTGTCGAGGATGTCCTTCCAGCTGTTTTCGGCCGCAGCGGCATTGGCCACGCCGTCGCCGCCCAGGATGGCGTCGATGAACCCGCCAACCAGCGAGGAGATGGCCAGCATCCGCCCGCTGTCGTTGGGTGCCTGCTTGGGATACGTGAAGACCGTAGGGGCACTTACTGCTACCGACCCTACACCTGAGGCTGATGCCTCCTTGATGTCGGTTGTGATGCTGCCGCAATCGGCCATGTGCTGCTCCTGAAACTCGCCTCATTCTACGGCGCGCGCCAGGGCTTGACAACGCCCCAGGCACGCGCTACTATTCGTTCACGCTCACTAGGAGGTTCCAGATGGACACCAAAGAATTCAAGACCCGCGCCACCCAGCTCCACGGCGACAGCCTGGACTTCTCGCGGGCCGAGTACACCGGCCCCAAGCAGCGCCTGACGGTCGTGTGCCAGGCGCACGGCGCGTTCTTGGCATTCCCCTACAACACGCTGGCAGGCTCTGGCTGTGGTCCATGCAAAGCGGAGGCGGCCCACACCGCCGCGACGACAGTGTTCACGCAGAAGTTTGCGGAGGTTCACGGTGACCGATACGCGCTGGTGGGCGGCGACTACGTGAACTCCGGTACCAAGGTGGCCGTGGTGTGTGGCGACCACGGCCCGTTCACCATCACCCCGGGCAACGCGCTGGCGGGCAAGGGCTGTCCCAAGTGCGCAGGGCGGGCGCGAGGGCTGGCCAGTCGGGCGCGCAGCTCGCTGTATGGGTCGGGCATGTGGGAACAGGCCGCGCGGGCCGTACACGGTGACGCCTACGCCTACCCGCACGAGTTCAAGGGGCACCACGAGTACCACACCATCGTGTGCCCGACGCACGGCGAGTTCTCGCAGCGGGCCAATAACCATTTGTCCGGGCATGGCTGCATGGAGTGCCAGCACGCGCAGCACCGCACCCGCTGTGCCGCCGAGGCTGCCGTGGCCGGTGAGCAGTTTGTGGCCAAGGCGCGCGAGGTCCACGGCAACACCTACACCTACGAGAGCGCCGAGTACACGACCGCGCTGGGCAGG
Source organism: Pseudomonadota bacterium (assembly GCA_041192465.1). Lineage (GTDB taxonomy): Bacteria > Pseudomonadota > Gammaproteobacteria > Burkholderiales > Burkholderiaceae_C > Sphaerotilus. Next base: position 3,579 of record JBEEMX010000388.1, read on the forward strand.
CTGCAGGTGACGTGTCCGACGCACGGAGGCTTTGCCATCAACCCCAACAGTCACCTCGCGGGCGTCGGATGCGCTCGCTGCACTCACCGGGTCAGCAAGGCCGAGCAGGAGATTGGCGGTTTCCTGGAATCGCATGGCCTGGTTGTCGAGTACCAGCACAAGTTCGGCAAGCAGTCCATCGACCTGTGGGTGCCGTCCCACGGCATCGGCATCGAGCACCACGGCGAGTGGTTTCACCGGGACCGGGTGCGCGAAGGGGACGGGGCAGCGCCGCGCCGCCCGACGCTGCACCGGGAGAAGCTGGATGCTGCACGGGCAGCAGGCGCGCGTCTCATCCAGCTCTGGGGGACGGACTGGGCGCACCGGAAGGCGCAGTGCCAGCGCCTGCTGCTGGCCGCATTCGGTCTCGACACGAGCCCTGCCCTCGGTGCGCGCAAGTGCATGCTGGTCCGTGTGGCTCGAACCCAGGCTGCGGCGTTCTACCGGGAACACCACATGCGCGGGTGGGAGACTGGCCCGGCCCACTTCGCGGGGTTGACACACGACGGCGCACTGGTTGCCGTGGCGGCGTTCACGCAGCACCAACGCGGCGTCGAGTTGGTCCGGTTCGCCACCAGTCAGCGCGTGCCTGGCGCGTGCGGGCGGCTGGTGGCCTGGGCGCAGACACAGTGGCCTGGCCGGGCGGTATTCAGCTTCAGCGACAACATGCTGTCCGAGGGTGGCATGTACGCAGCACTGGGTTTCACCAAGGTGCGTGACGGTGCGCCGAACTATTACATGTGGCAGAACAACGGCAAGCGCCTGTGGCACCGCCGCCTGTTCCGGCACACCACCATCGCGGCATGGCATGCCGCGCACGCCCCGGGCAAGCCTTGCATTGGCACGACGTGCCGCGACAAGGAAGAGTCGATGGACGTGTGGCGCGTCTGGGACGCCGGCATCACTCGCTGGGAGCTGCCCGGAAGTGCTTGACCAGCTGCACCACTGTCCAGACAATGGTCAGCACAGTGGCGGCCACGCCCAGAGGGGCCATGTCGCCTGCGGCGTAGTTGTACGCCGTGCTGCACCAGCCGATGATGCCCAGCCAGGC
>JBEEMX010000389.1:0-4034 GCA_041192465.1 Pseudomonadota bacterium
GCCGAGGATGAAGGCGATGACCACGGCGATGGCCGTGATCCAGTGGAAGGCTTGGCTGAGGGCGTCGTAGCGGGTGCTGGGTTTCATGGAATCACCTGGGAGTTTCAGGAGATTGTGGGATGCCCGGATGAATGGAATGTTGCTGTCAACCGCCAGATGGCATTGCCCACATCGTCCGCCACCAGCAGGCTGTGGCCGTCCGCGCCGATCGCCACGCCGACCGGCCGCCCGTAGGACGCCGACTCGTCCGGCGCGAGGAAACCGCTGAGGATGTCGCGCGGCGGCCCGGCTGGCTGGCCCGCAGCGAAGGCCCGGTAGCCGCTGAGCGTGCTGCGGTTCCAGGAGCCGTGCTGGCCGATGACCATGCCGTCGGGGAAACCGGGCAGCGTGCCCGCCGGCATCCAGCACAGGCCGAGCGACGCCGTGTGGCCGCCGAGCGCGTAGTCGGGGGCGATGGCTCGGGCGACGGCGGCGGCGTCCTGCGGCACGCGGTCATCCACCGTGCCGCCCCAGTAGCTGTAGGGCCAGCCGTAGAAGCCGCCTTCGCGCACGGAGGTGAGGTAGTCCGGCGGGGTTTCGTCGCCCAGGCCGTCGCGTTCGTTCACCACCGTCCAGAGCGCCTGGGTCGTCGGCTCCCACGCCAGCCCGACCGGGTTGCGCAGACCGCTGGCGAAGGTGCGGCTGTGGCCGGTGGCGAGGTCGATGGCATAGACGCAGGCGCGGCCTTGTTCGACCTCGAAGCCGGTCTCGGCGATGTTGCTCAGCGAGCCGACGCCGGCGTAGAGCGTGCGGCCATCCGGGCTGGGCAGCAGGCTGCGGGTCCAGTGGCCGCCCGGTTTGAACGAGGTCACGGGCCGGCCTGCCGCGGTGATCCGCGTGGCGCCCGGCGTGTAGGGGAAGGCGACCACACCGTCCGTGTTGCCCACATAGAACGTCTCGCCGAGCAGCACCATGCCGAACGGCTGACTCAAGCCGGACAGGAAGGTCTCGCGCGTTTCGGCCACGCCGTCGCCGTCCGTGTCGCGCAGCAGGGTGATGCGGTTCGGGCTGATGCCGGTGGCGGCGGCGCGCTTCATCGTGCTGACCATGGCGTGGTCGAACAGCGAGTTCACTTCGCCGGGCAGGAAGCAGGCCTCGGCGACGGTGACATCGCCGTTGGGCAGGACGTGCATCCAGCGCGGGTGGTCGAGTCCGGTGGCGAAGGCGTTGACCTGCAGGCCGGGGGCGGCGGTCGGGGTGTGGCCCGGTGCCCAGCCGCGGGCGGTGGGCATTTTCAGGGTGGGCATGCGGCCTTGGGGGCGCGCTTGCGGGATGGTCGGGGCGGTGCCGACGGCCTGCGCAGGCGTGGGGCCTTGCCGGCGGCGCCAGCGGATGGCGGCGCTGCCCGCCAATGCAACAACCTGCGCAAACGCGTTCGACAAGCTCACGGCATGACTCCTCTGCTGGGGGAACGGGAATGGTACGCGTCCGCTCAGTCGCGCGGGCGCAAGGGCTGGACTTTGGCCGTGCTGCCCCCAAGTAGCGCGTTCCCCCAACCGGAAACTCCCAGGAGCCCCATGCTGTTCGATTCTGTCCAAGTCCGCGCCCTGACCCTGCGCAACCGCACCGCCATGGCCCCGATGACCCGCAGCCGTGCCGTGGAAGCCGCCACCCCGAACGCGCTGATGGCCACCTACTACGCCCAGCGCGCCACGGCCGGCCTGATCGTCACCGAGGGCACGTCCCCATCGCCCAACGGCCTCGGCTACGCCCGCATCCCCGGCCTGTTCAACGCCGCGCAGGTCGCCGGCTGGACACTCGTCACCGACGCAGTCCACGCCCAGGGCGGCAAGATCGTCATCCAGTTCATGCACACCGGCCGCGTCACCCACGCCGCCAACCTGCCCGCCGGCGCGGAAGTGGTCGGTCCGGTGGACGGCGCCTGCCCCGGCGAGATGTACGTGGACGCCCTCGGCATGCAGCCGCACACCCCCGCCCGCGCCATGACCGAGGCCGACATCGCCCACGCGGTCGGTGAATACGCGCAGGCGGCGCGGCTGGCGATCGAGGCGGGCTTCGACGGCATCGAGCTGCACGCCGCCAACGGCTACCTGATCGAGCAGTTCCTGAACGCCAATGTCAACACCCGCACCGACGGCTACGGCGGCAGCATTGCAGGCCGCAACCGCTTCGCCCTCGAAGTCGCTCGTGCCACGGCGGACGCGATCGGCGCCGAGCGCGTCGGCATCCGCCTGTCGCCGCACGGCGTGTTCAACGGCACCGGCCCCTTCGCCGACGTGGACGCGCAGTACCTCGCGCTGGTGCAGGAACTCTCCGCGCTCGGGCTGATGTACGTGCATGTGCTGGACCACTCGGCGATGGGCGCACCCGCGGTGCCGGCCGAGCTGAAGGCGGCCTTGCGTGCGGCGTTCGACGGGCCGTTCATCCTGGCCGGTGGCTTCGACGCCGCCAGCGCGGAGCAGGCATTGGCCGCAGGTCAGGCGGACCTCATCGCCTTCGGTCGGCCCTTCCTGTCGAACCCGGACCTGGTCGCCCGGATGCAGACGGGCGCGGCGCTGAACGCGCCGGACTTCGGCACCTTCTACACGCCGGGTGCCCAGGGCTACACCGACTACCCGGCGCTCGCCGGACAGTAATCCCCCCGCGATTCCCCATGCGCCGACGGACTGGCGCGGGCCTCGGCGAAAATGCCGCCATGCGCCCACGCCAGCTCCATTCCGCCTCTGCCGGCTTCGAAGCCGCCCTGCACGTCGATCTCCTGCCCGACGGCCACCGCTCGCGCCGCCTGCACGGCCACAGCTTCTTCGCCACCGTGCGCGCCGAGCTGCCTGCGGGCTGGGCACCATTCCCCGGCGGCGAGGTGGTCGAGCTGCAGCGCCGCATGGACGCCTGTGTCGCGCCGCTCGACTACGCCCAGCTCAACGCCATCGACGGACTCGCCCAGCCGACCGACGAGAACATCGCCCGCTGGGTCCGCACCCGGCTGGAAACCGAGTTCGACGTACCCGGCATCGTGCAGATCGGCGTCCAGAGCACGGTCCACACCGGCGTCGATCTCGACCGCGCCGGCCACGCCCACCTCTGGCGCCGCTACCGCTTCCAGGCCGCGCACCGCCTGCCCAACGTGCCGCTCGGCCACAAGTGCGGGCGCATGCACGGCCATGGCTTCGAGGTCATCCTCCACGCCGACCAGGACATCGGCACCGGCGATCTCGGCATCGACTACGACCGCATCGACGCGGTCTGGGCGCCGTTCCAGATTGCGCTGAACTACCAGTGCCTCAACGCCATCACCGGGCTGGAGAACCCCACCAGCGAGGTGATTTCCGCCTGGCTGTGGCAGCGGCTCAAGCCCTTGCTGCCCGAGCTGTCGTGGGTGACGGTGTACGAAACCGGTTCCTGCGGGGCGAATTTCGACGGCGCGCATTACCGCATCTGGAAGGAAATGACGCTCGACAGCGCCATCCGCCTGCGGCACGCGCCCGCCGGCCATCTGCTCGGCGCCATCCACGGCCACACCTACACGCTGCGGCTGCACCTGAGCGCGCCGCTGGACGCCGTGATGGGCTGGACGGTGGACTTCGGCGACGTGAAGGCGCAGTTCGACCCGATCTTCAAGGCCATCGACCACCGCCCGCTCCACGAGATCGCCGACCTGCCGGACGGGGATGCGCTGTCGCTGGCGCGCTGGGTGCTGGACAAGGGGCGGGCGGTGCTGCCGGCGCTGGACCGGGTGGATCTGTACGAGACGCGGGGCTGTGGGGCGATCGTGATCGACGCGTCGGCCACGCAGGAGTTGCTGCCGGTATGACCTACGCCGTGAAGGAACTGTTCTACACGCTGCAAGGCGAGGGTGCGCAGGCGGGCCGCGCAGCGGTGTTCTGCCGCTTTGCTGGCTGCAACCTCTGGAGCGGGCGCGAGGAGGACCGGGCGGGCGCCGTCTGCACCTTCTGCGACACCGATTTTGTCGGCACCGATGGCACGGGCGGCGCCAAGTTCACGACAGCCGAGGCGCTGGCCGATGCGGTCGCGGC
>JBEEMX010000390.1:0-3826 GCA_041192465.1 Pseudomonadota bacterium
TCGTGATCCTGGGCAAGCAGGCCATCGACGATGACTGCAACCAGACCGGCCAGATGCTGGCTGCGCTGGGCAACCTGCCGCAGGCCACGTTTGCCTCGAAGGTCGAGGTCGCGGACGGGTTTGCCTCCGTGACGCGTGAAGTGGACGGCGGTCTGGAGACCCTGAAGGTCCGACTGCCTGCCGTGGTCACCACCGACCTGCGCTTGAATGAGCCGCGCTACGTGACCCTGCCCAACATCATGAAGGCGAAGAAGAAACCGCTGGAAGTCCTCAAGCCGGCCGATCTGGGCGTTGACGTCACCAGCCGCATCAAGACGCTCAAGGTGACCGAGCCGCCCAAGCGCGGGGCCGGTGTGAAGGTGCCCGACGTGGCAACCCTGCTTGCGAAACTCAAGAACGAAGCGAAGGTGATCTGACATGGCAGCCCCCGCAACGGTCCTCGTCGTGGCCGAACACGACAACGCCTCCCTCAAGGGCGCCACCCTCAACACCGTGACAGCGGCCCTGGCCTGTGGCGGTGAGGTGCATGTGCTGGTCGCCGGTGCCGAGGCCGGCGCGGCTGCCGCGGCAGCCGCGCAGATCGCCGGCGTGGCCAAGGTGCTGCATGCGGATGCGGCAGTCCTCTGCCACGGTCTGGCCGAGAACGTGGCCGCCCAGGTGCTGGCGGTGGCCGCGCACTACAGCCACATCCTCTTCCCGGCCACGGCCGCAGGCAAGAACGTGGCGCCGCGTGTGGCGGCCCTGCTGGACGTGGCGCAGATCAGCGACGTCACCCGGATCGTCAGCGCCGACACCTTCGAGCGACCGATCTACGCCGGCAACGCCATCGCGACCGTGCAGAGCACCGACGCCATCAAGGTCCTCACCGTGCGCTCCACCGGCTTTGACGCCACGGCCGCCACCGGTGGCCATGCCCCCGTGGAAAGCCTGGTCGCTGTGGCCGACAGCGGCAGCAGCCATTTCGTGGGCAGCGAGATCGCCAGAAGCGACCGCCCCGAACTCACGGCAGCCAGGATCATCGTCAGCGGGGGGCGTGCGCTGGGGAGCAGCGAGAAGTTCACCGCGGTGCTGGCCCCACTCGCCGACAAGCTGGGCGCTGCACTGGGTGCCAGCCGCGCCGCCGTCGATGCGGGCTACGCCCCCAACGACTGGCAGGTGGGCCAGACCGGCAAGATCGTCGCCCCGCAGTTGTACGTGGCCTGCGGCATCAGTGGTGCCATCCAGCATCTGGCCGGCATGAAGGATTCCAAGGTCATCGTGGCCATCAACAAGGATCCGGAGGCACCGATTTTCAGCGTGGCCGACTACGGGCTGGAGGCGGACCTGTTCGCCGCGGTGCCCGAACTCGTCAGCAGCCTCTGATGGACACCCGGATGCCGGTGGTCGAAACGTCCTTCTGGATGGCCTTCGAGCGCCGGGCCGTTGCGGCCGGCGCGGCACCCCTCGTGGTGGACGGGCTGAGCGGCGTTGCACTGAGCTGGGCGCAAGTCCACGCACAGGCGGAAGGTCTGGCCGCCTGGCTCTCGGCCCAGGGCGTGACGCCGGGCGCCGTGGTGTCCTGGCAGCTCCCTACCGGTCTGCCGTCCTTCGTGCTCCAGTTGGCACTGGCGCGGATCGGTGCGGTCCAGAGCCCCCTGATTTCGGTCTACGGTGCGGCGGAAACCCTGGCGGTGCTGCGCCGCAACCAGCCGGCATTCCATGTGGTTCTCGACGGGGATCTGGCCGGCCTCGACCAGCAGGCGCCCGCCCTGCTTGCGCAGATGCAGCAGCCCGCCAAGCTGCTGTGCCTGGGTGGGCCACTGCCCCAAGCCGACCCGGCTGATCTGCCTCCACCGCCTGCCGACCACCACACGGTGCGCTGGCTGTACGCGACATCCGGAACAACCTCCGAGCCCAAGGGCGTGCGCCACACCGATGAATCGGTGCTGCGGGCCGGCCGCAACCTCGCGCTGGCCATGGCGGCGCAACCGGAGGATGTCGGCACCATCGCCTATCCCATCGCCCACATCGGCGGAGCCATGTACACCGCGATGCTCGCCGCCAGTGGCGCCAGTGTCGTGTTGTTGCCGCGCTTCCAGATTGCCGAGGCGGTCCAGGTCTTCGCGCGGCACGGCGTCAGCCTCTCTGGGGGCAGCACCGCGCACTACCAGGCCTTTCTTGGGGAACAGGGCCGCTCGCCGGGGCCGCTGTTGATGCCGCGCTTGCGTCTGCTGGCCGGCGGCGGCGCACCCAAGCCTCCCGATCTGGTCGCCCGCGTGCAAGCCGAACTGGGCTGTGTACTCGCCCACGCCTATGGCATGACGGAGGCACCGCTGGTCTCCGCCGGGCGGGTGGACGACACGCCGGAGCAACTGGCCTGGAGCGACGGCGCCGTGTGCGACACCTTCGAAGTCCGGCTGACCGACGCCGAAGGCCGCACCGTGGCGACAGGCACCGAAGGCGAAATCCGGCTGCGCGGCCCCGGCCTCTTCAAGGGCTACACCGACCCGGCCCTGAACGCACAAGCCTTCGACGAAGACGGCTGGTTCCGAACCGGTGACCTCGGCCGGCTCAGACCCGATGGCCATCTGGCGGTGACCGGGCGGCTCAAGGACATCATCATCCGCAAGGGCGAGAACATTTCGGCCCGGGAGGTCGAGGACGTGCTGTCGCGCCATCCCAAGGTCGGTGCCGTGGCGGTGATCGGCCTGCCTGACGCCGAGCGGGGTGAGCGCGTGTGCGCCGTCGTCGAGCTGCGGCAGGCCGGCGACCGTCTGAGCTTTGCCGAGATGGTCGCCTGGTTCATCTCCGCACAGGTCATGCGCCAGAAGATCCCCGAGCAGCTGGAGGTGGTGGACACGCTGCCTCGCCTGGCCTCGCTGAACAAGGTGTCCAAGGCAGCGCTGCGGGAGCGCTTCGCGCATCCCCCACGCCCGCTGCCCTTCAATTAATTGCGGGCACCTTCGAACAGCCCCTTGAGATTGCTGTGCATGACCAGCTTCTGGTCTGCCGCGCTCAGGGTGGCGATGTCGTTGAAGAACGACAGCGGCTTCTTCAGGCCCTCCGGATGCGGCCAGTCGCTGCCGAACAGCACGCGGTCTGCGCCCATCAGCTCAGCGACCTTCTCCACCGGATCTTCATAGAACGGCGCGACGAACACATGCTTGCGGAAGGACTCGACCGGGTCGCACTTGAAGGTCTGCGGCATCTTGGAATAGACGTGCTCGAAGCGCCCGAGCAGCGGCTCCAGCCAGGAGGCTCCGTTTTCGAGCACGGCCACCCGGACATCGGGGAAGCGGTCGAAGACCCCGTGGCAGACCAGTGCCGACAGCGTGTCGCTGATGGCACGACCCATCCAGTCGAGCATTTCACCGAAAGGATCCTTCTCGAACGGGCGCCACTCACCCTTGCCGCCTTCGGTCCATCGGCGGTAGATGCTGTCGTAGCCCGAATCCGATACGTGGTGCGCCACAAAGATCCGGGCCTCGTTGACACGCGCCCAGAACGGGTCGAACTCCGGCAGCGCGTGCGAGCGGCTGCCGCGCAGACCGGCCACCGGAGCCGGGCGGATCAGCACGCTGCGTGCGCCCGCCTTGAGCAGGAAGTCCAGCTCCTTGCACGCCGCGTCGATGTCCGACAGGTTGATGGCGCCTGCGGGGAACTGGCGGCCATTGTCGAAACCGTATTCGTCGGCCACCCAGCGGTTCAGCGAGTTGAACAGTGCCTGGATCACTTCGGGCTTGTGCGCGAGCCGCTCCTCGATCACCGAGGCCAGCGTGGGCAGGAGGATCGACGCGTGAATCCCTTCCTCGTCCAGCATCTTCAGGTGCGCTGCACCGTTGTGGAA
>JBEEMX010000391.1:0-4050 GCA_041192465.1 Pseudomonadota bacterium
GGTGTTCATCACGCCGTGGCAGAAACCGACCGCCTGCCACCCGGCGATCATCACCGCTGTGCGCTGGGCCACTTCGGCCAGCAGCGCGGCAACCGGCTGTGTGGCGTCGCGGCACTGTGGACAGTGGTGGTCGATCACGAAGTCGGCGAGCTGCCGCAGCGCGCTGAAATCACCGTCGCGAACGTGGTGACAGAAATGCTCGAAGTGCCCGAAGCGCAGGAAACTCGGTGCCGTGCGCGTCACGACCGAGGCCGTTTCCACCGTCTCGCGGCGTACCGGCAGATCCGACGCCACCAGCGCCAGCGCCCGCGTCGTCGGAATGCCCAGCGCGTGCATCGCCTCCGAGCACAGGAACTCGCGAATCGACGAGCGCCCTTGAGCTGGAGTTCGCGCGGGCCGTTCGGGCCGTCCACCTCGCCGAGCAGCAGCGCCCGGCCATCGCCCAACTGCCCCGCCCAGACGCCGAACTGGTGACCGCTGTAGACGGTGGCGGCGGTCTGCATCCCTGGCCACGCTGTGCCGGCGCTGAACGCGGCCAGCGCACCGGGTTGCGTCCACCAGTCCGCGGGCCAGCCCAGATCGGCCGCCGCCGCGTCGCTGGTGGCGACCCAGCGCGGATCGGGCAGCGCCTGACCCGGCTGGTGGTGGGCGAAAGGCCGGCCCAAGGCGGCATAGCGGTTGAGCCAGGGCAGGGCGCTCGGGTGGAACGGGGTGGGAATCATGGCCGGCAGTGTAGCCAGCGGCTTGCGTGGCTGTCGCTTCAGGGACATGCTTGTCCACCCCGGCGGCGCGATGCTCGCCCGCGTTCCACCACCGACTCAGGAGACTTGACGACATGAGTACCCGCCCCCTGATGGCACAGATGATGACGATGCCGCTGATGATTTCCTCGCTGCTGGTCCATGCTGCCCGGCACGCGGCCGACACCGAGATCGTCTCCAAGCGCGTCGAAGGCGACTTGCACCGCTATACCTACCGCGACGCCGAGCTGCGCAGCCGCAAGGTGGCGCAGGCCTTGGCCCGACTGGGCTGCGAGGCTGGCGACCGCGTGGCCACACTCGCCTGGAACGGCTACCGCCACTTCGAGATCTACTACGGTGTTTCCGGCTCGCAGCTCGTCTGCCACACCATCAACCCGCGCCTGTTCCCCGAGCAGATCGCCTGGATCGCGGCCGACGCGGCGGACAAGGTGCTGTGCTTCGACCTGACCTTCCTGCCGCTGGTGGAAAAGCTCGCGGCGCACATGCCGTCCGTGCAGCACTTCATCGCCATGACAGACCGCGCCCACATGCCCGCGCAGACCGGCCTCCCGAACCTGCTGTGCTACGAGGAACTGGTCGAGGCGGAAAACGGCGACTACGCCTGGCCCGTCTTCGACGAGCTGTCCGCATCGAGCATCTGCTACACCTCCGGCACCACCGGCAACCCCAAGGGCGCCGTCTACAGCCACCGCTCGACCTTGCTGCACGCCTTCGCCTCGGTCATGCCGGACGCGATGGACTGCTCCTCGGCGGATGTGGTCCTGCCGGTGGTGCCGATGTTCCACGTCAACGCCTGGGGGCTGCCGTACAGCGCGGCAATGGTCGGGGCCAAGCTGGTGTTTCCGGGGCCGCACCTGGATGGCAAGTCGTTGCACGACCTGTTCGAGTCGGAGCAGGTGACGTTCAGCGCCGGGGTGCCGACGGTGTGGCTGGGCGCGATCAACTACATGAAGGCCAACGGCCTGAAGCTCTCCACCCTGAAGCGCACGGTGATCGGCGGCTCGGCCTGTCCGCCGTCGATGATGCGCACGCTGGAGGACGATTTCGGGCTGGAGGTGATCCACGCCTGGGGCATGACCGAGCTGTCGCCGCTGGGTACGCTGTCCAAGCTCAAGGCCAAGCAGAAAGCGCTGCCGGCCGAGGCACAGCACCGCTTGCTGGAGAAGCAGGGCCGCGTGATCTACGGCATCGACATGGCCATCGTCGGCGACGACGGTACCGAGCAGCCCTGGGACGGCCGCAGCACGGGCGATCTGGTGGTGCGCGGCCAGTGGGTAGTCAATGGCTATCTGGGCCGCACCGACTCGCCGCTGCAGTCGCTGGGCGGCCAGGACTGGTTCCCCACCGGCGATGTCGCCTCCATCGACGCCGACGGCTTCATGCAGATCACCGACCGCAGCAAGGACGTGATCAAGTCCGGCGGCGAGTGGATCAGCTCGATCGACCTGGAGAACATCGCCATGGCGCATCCGGCGGTGATGGAGGCCGCGGCCATCGCTTGCGCGCATCCGAAGTGGGACGAGCGCCCGCTGCTGATCGTCGTGCGCAAGGCCGGACAGTCGGTCACGCGGGAGGAGCTGCTGGCGTTCTACGACGGCCGCATCGCCAAGTGGCAGATCCCGGACGACGTGGTGTTCGTCGAGGAGTTGCCGCACACCGCCACCGGCAAGCTCCAGAAGCTCAAGCTGCGCGAGCAGTTCAAGGGCCACGTTTTCTTGTCCCGATAGCGACACGCGATAGTGGAAGTCCCTGACGCGCCGCCGACGGGCCTGCTTCACCATCGCGGCACCCCGCCGCATGGTCGGCGCAATGCAAGGAGAATTCGACATGTCGATCCGTATGAAGGCCAGCGTGCTGGCCGCGATGACCCTGTGTGCGTCGGCCGCCTTCGCCCAGAAGGGCGAAACGGTCAAGATCGCGTGGATTGACCCGCTCACCGGTCTGATGGGGCCGGTCGGTCAGAACCAGGTCAACAGCTTCCGTTTCTTCGCCGAGAAGTTCAGCGGTGCCGGCAACCCGGCGGGCGTGAATTTCGAGGTCGTTCCCTTCGACAACAAGCTGAGCCCTGCCGAGTCGCTGACCGCGCTGAAGGCCGCGATCGACCAGGGCATCCGCTACGTGACGCAGGGCAACGGCTCGGGTGCCGCCGCCGCGCTGATCGACGCCGTCAACAAGCACAACGAGCGCAACCCCGGCAAGGAAGTCATCTACCTGAACCACTCGGCAGTGGACCCGGACCTGACCAACAGCAAGTGCAGTTACTGGCACTTCCGCATGGACGCCGACACCTCCATGAAGATGGAGGCGCTGACCTCGTTCATGAAGGACCAGAAGGACGTCCAGAAGGTCTACCTGCTCAACCAGAACTACTCGCACGGCCAGCAGGTCGCCAAGTACGCCAAGGAAATCATGGCGCGCAAGCGTCCGGACGTGCAGTTCGTCGGCGAGGACTTGCACCCGCTGGCCCAGGTGCGCGACTTCGCCCCCTATGTGGCGAAGATCAAGGCCAGCGGTGCCGACACCGTGATCACTGGCAACTGGGGTTCGGACCTGTCGCTGCTGCTCAAGGCCGCCAACGAAGCCGGCCTGACCGCCAAGTTCTACACCTACTACACCGGCGTCACCGGCACCCCCACCGCACTCGGCGCCCAGGGCGATGGCCGGGTTTTCCAAGTCTCGTACAACCATTACCACATGCCCGGGCAGATGGCCAAGTGGCGCGACGAGTTCAACAAGAAGTTCGACGCCGACTTCTACACCGGCAGCGTGATCCACATCTACACGGCGCTGGGCGAAGCGATGGCCAAGGCCAAATCGACCGATCCGGTCAAGGTCGCTGCGGCACTGGAGGGGCTGAAATTCAAGAGCTTCAATGGCGAGGTCGAGATGCGCAAGACCGACCACCAGATGCAGCAGACGCTCTTCATCACCCGCTGGCAGAAGGCGGATGCGAAGTATGCGTACTCGCCCGAGAAGACCGGCTACACCCTGGTGCCCGTGGCCACGTTCGAGCCTTACGTGGCGAGCACGCCCACGTCCTGCCAGATGAAGCGGCCCGGTTGAGTTCAGGGACAGGCCGGCTGTGGACCAGCTCACCATCAACCTTCTGAACGGCTTCAGCTCCGGGCTGCTGCTGTTCATGCTCAGTTCCGGCCTGACGCTGATCTTCAGCATGATGGGCGTGCTGAACTTCGCGCACGCCAGCTTCTACATGGTCGGCGCCTACGTTGGCTACGCGCTCACCGGGGTGGTCGGCTTCTGGCCGGCGCTGGTGATCGCGCCGCTGGTG